>JAIRTG010000138.1 GCA_031255055.1 Prevotellaceae bacterium | reverse complement strand
GGGGGGGGAAGTCTCCCCCTCGCTTCAGCCGCCGTTGGCGTCTTCCGCTACCCCCTCTGCGGGGCGCTGCCCCGCAACGCCCCGTAAGACAGCGTTTATAGTGATTAGTGATTAGTGATTAGTGATTAGTGATTAGTCCCCCTCTATATTTTGTCAAGTGCAAAAAAAAGAATAACTCTCGGTGCAGCCATGCAAATACTATTCATAGCAGATAGTTACAGGGTAGTTATATGAAAGTGATTAGTGATTAGTGATTAGCAAGTTCGCCATGTTTAATCATTAATGATTAATGATTAATGATTAATCACTAATCACTAATCACTAATCACTAATCACTAATCACTAATCACTAATCACTATAAACACTGTCTTTACGGGGCGTTGCGGGGCAGAGCCCCGCAGAGGGGGTAGCGGAAGACGCCGTAGGCGGCTGAAGCGAGGGGGAGACTTCCCCCCCCCCTAATTCTCTTTCTCTTTCTCTTTCTTTAAGGAAGACCGTACAGCGGATCGGAGCAAGGGATGGATTTCCCCCCTCCTAACTTGTCTGTCTCTCAACTTCGTCTTCCGATCACTCGGATAAGTACAATTTGCGTCAATCAAATACTTTCCGATAGATATGGCAGTATGGGCTACCGCCTTTTTTGTGGTAATACTCCTGATGATAGTCTTCGGCAGGCCAGAAAGTCGATGCGGGCAGCACGTCGGTCGAAACACGGCCGACTTTACTCATGAGTATTTTTACATATTTTTCGGCCATCTGTTTCTGTGCGTCGGAAGTGTGGAAGACAACAGAACGATATTGGTCGCCGATGTCGGGACCTTGTCCGCCGACTTGCGTAAAGTCATGCGTTTCAAAAAATAGTTTCAGCAATTCCTCATACGTCGTTTCGGATGGGTCGAACAAGACCTCGGTCGTTTCTGCGTGCCCCGTATGCCCCCTGCAAACTTCCTGATACGTGGGATGTTCGGTCTTTCCGCCCATAAATCCTACACACGTATCGACAACGCCTTTAGCTCTCAAAAAGTGATATTCTGTTCCCCAAAAGCATCCCGATGCAAAATAAGCGGTCTCTAATTTCATGTCTCTTTCTTTTATAAATTTCATGGATATGGAATTAACGCAATGGCGCGTATTTTTGACTGTAAATCCTTCGTTGAGAAACACATGTCCGAGATGCGCCCCACAGGTTGAACAGACTATTTCGGTTCGTCGTCCGTCGCTATCGGGCAGACGGACGATAGCTCCTGCTATCTCATCGTCGAAACTGGGCCATCCGCAGTTCGATTCAAACTTATCGGACGAACGAAACAGCGGACTGTCGCACCTCTTACAGATATATGTCCCTTTTTCGTTGTTGTCCGAATACTTGCCCGTAAAAGGACGCTCGGTACCTTTGCGGACGATAACGGCTTCTTCCTCCGGCGTTAGTTTGTTGTATTTCATGGAAGATGATTGTGAAAATATGGCGTTTGATATGAAAAGAAAGGTGAAAATCAACTGATTTTTCATTCGACAGGCAGTTTATACAATTATACGGTTTATAAATACGGTTCTTTTATTGTCTTTTTTTCGACAGGTGGGTAAAAGTACGAATAAACCGCCTGCCTGTCGCACCGGTACTTTTAAATTATTCTTATTAATTACAAAAAGCAGGGAAAATGTTTGAAATATCGTGTAATTTTGTGAACTTAAAAAAATTGAACGCCAATAATATTAAATATGGATTACATCGAAGTGCATTTTTATATCGAGCCGGATGAAGAATTTTTATCGGATGCTTTGGCCGGCATGTTAAGCGAAATAGATTTCGAGAGCTTCATCCCGAACGGTGCGGGAATAGACGCATATATTCAGAAAAAATATTTTGACGAACGGAAAATAAAAGATATAATCGACTTGTTCCCGTTTACCGCCTCTATTGTGTATAAAACTTCCTATATCGAATCGAAAGACTGGAATGAAGAGTGGGAAAAAAACTATTTTGACCCGATTGTCATCGGTAACGAATGTGTTATCCACAGTCCGTTTCATAAAAAGACGCCGAAAGCACGATACGATATTGTTATCAATCCGAAAATGGCGTTCGGAACAGGGCACCACGAAACGACCGGTCTGATGATCGAATATCTGCTACTTGCGGATTTGAAAAATAAAGAAACGCTGGATATGGGATGCGGTACTTCCGTCTTGGCCATCCTGGCAAAAATGCGCGGAGCCAAACAGGTGACAGCCATTGATATTGATGCCTGGTGTGTCGACAATGCGCTCGAAAACATCGCCCTGAACAATCAGAATAATATCGAAGTGAAAGCAGGCGACGCCGATTTGCTCCGCAACAGACATTTTGATGTCATTCTGGCGAATATCAATCGGAACGTCTTGCTGAAAGATATGCGCAAATACGCCGCCTGCCTCCCCGAATACGGCGACCTGTATATGAGCGGATTTTATAAAGAAGATATGCTGAAAATAGAGATAGAAGCCCGTAAACACCAACTGTTACTCAAAGGATACAGAGAAAAAAATAATTGGGCAGCCGTGCGATTTGTGAAAGAAAAACTACGAAAATAGGCGCTCGACGACGAATGAAAGCATTGCAACACCACACTCAATCGATGAATGAAAGACATCGCTAACACTGTTAACTTTGAACATAGCGGCAAAAAAATTACTTTCCACACCTTGGGATGCAAGTTGAATTTTGCCGAAACATCGGCTATCGGTAAACAACTGCTCGCAGAGGGATATGTAAAAGCGCGTGCAGGCGAAGAAGCCGACATTTGTATCATCAACACCTGCTCGGTGACCGACGTCGCAGACCATAAATGCCGACAGGCAATCAACAGGCTTCACCGACAACATCCCGATGCACTGATGGTCATAACGGGCTGCTATGCGCAGTTGAAACCTGCCGAGATCGCAAAAATAGAAGGCGTAGACGTTGTACTCGGAGCAAATGAAAAGTTTGGTCTGACGGAGTTGCTGAAAAAATACGAAAAACAGCAAAGCGTACTGATAAAACATTCAAACATTCGTGAGACAGAAACATTCAGGCCGTCGTGCTCGTATGACGACCGTACACGCTTTTTCCTGAAAGTGCAGGACGGATGCGATTATTTTTGTACCTATTGCACCATTCCGATGGCACGCGGAAGAAGTCGGAACGCCTCCGTCGCCCAAACACTACAAACGGCAAAACAGGCAATCGCCGAAGGCGCAAAAGAGATCGTCCTTTCGGGCGTCAACACAGGCGATTTCGGGAAAAGTACGGGCGAAAACTTTTTCGATTTAGTAAAAGCGCTGGATGATTCGGATGCCGAAATACGCTTTCGGGTATCATCGATCGAACCGAATTTGCTGACGGACGAATTGATAGAATATGTTGCGGCGAGTCGTCATTTTATGCCTCATTTTCACATTCCGTTGCAGTCGGGTAGCAACGAGGTACTGAAACTGATGAAACGCCGCTACGATACCGCACTATTTTCCCGAAAAATCGAAAAAATAAAAAATACGATTCCCGACGCTTTCATCGGCGTCGATGTGATTGTGGGCGTCAGGGGAGAAAAGGCCGAACTGTTTGAAGAAACAACTCACTTTATCAAGTCGCTGGATATATCCCAACTGCACGTTTTCACCTATTCCGAACGGATGGGAACAAAAATGTTGGACGTCGATTTTGTCGTTCCACCTAAAGAACGGAAACGACGCAGCGATGTTCTACACACCCTGTCCGCAGAAAAAACAACGCGCTTTTATGAACGTCAAACAGGAAAAACGAGAAATGTGTTATGGGAAAATCGTCATAAAGGCGGAAAAATGACCGGCTTTACCGATAATTACATTCGGGTGGTGCAGGATTTTAACAAGGAACAAATCAACACGATCCAAGCCGTCGTTTTGGGCGATTGGAACGAAGACGGAACAGCGCTGAACGTAAAAGTACAATAGAACCTTCCGAAAAATCTTCCGAAATAGCACGCGGAAGGACTGCAATGGCGTGAAAAACAACCCGTTTGATTTGTTGATAACTTTTAGAGTCAAAGCCCGGTTCACGCCGCGCTTTCGGCGCGAATTTCGTACTTTTGCGGGAACATTACTCACGACACGAACCATAAACACATGCGCTTAGACACCATTTCCATCTTAAACTACAAAAATATCGCGGAAGCAACACTGGAATTTTCACCTAAAATCAATTGTTTCATCGGAAACAACGGTATGGGAAAAACCAATATGCTGGATGCCGTCTATTATCTTTCGTTCTGCAAAAGCCACTCAAACTCCAACGACTCGCAAAACATGAAGCACGATGCCGATTTTTTCATGTTACAGGGTCGCTATAGTTCGGACGAAAGGGTGGAAGAAATTTCCTGCGGCATGAAACGCCGTCAAAAAAAACAGTTCAAACGCAACAAAAAAGAATACGAGCGGCTGTCCGACCACATCGGACTGTTGCCTTTGGTACTCGTTTCGCCCGACGACGCCGCACTGATTTCGGAAGGAAGTGACGAAAGACGCAAATTTGTCGACAGCGTTATTTCGCAATACGATCACGTATATCTCAATCACCTGCTGCAATACAACACCGTATTGCGTCAGCGGAATGTACTCTTGAAAGCCGAAAAAATACCCGAAGATACGCTGCTGGATGTGCTGGAAGAACAGATGGCACAGCACGGCGCTTACATCTACGAACAGCGAAAAACTTTTATTGATGAATTTACGCCCGTTTTCCGGCATTTTTATGCGTTTATTTCCGGCGGAAAAGAAAAAATAAGCCTCTCGTACCGCTCACAACACAATGACGGCGATATACGCGAGCGAATGATCGAAACGCGCAGTCGCGACCGGATGCTCGGCTTTTCCACACAGGGCATCCACAAGGACGAACTCGAAATGATGCTCGATAACTATCCGATAAAGCGCGTTGGCTCGCAGGGACAAAATAAAACCTACCTGATTTCACTGAAACTGGCACAATTTGATTTTCTCAAACGTACCCACTCCTTCGCCCCCCTGCTGCTGCTGGACGATATTTTTGATAAACTCGACTCCCATCGCGTTGAAAAAATCGTCGAACTTGTATCGGACAACACTTTCGGACAAATATTCATCACGGATACCAACCGTGAACAGTTGGTAGAGATGCTTGTCCACTTGGGAAAGGAAACAAAAATCTTTACCGTCGACGACGGGACAATCGCACCGTCGGCATAATCCGCCTATTTCTCCAACTGTGAGTAAACACTGATTTTCTTTTTGGGATACTTTTTCGTCCTGTTTAAAAATTAAATCGGTAGTTATCAGTCGACTAAAAAACGATTCGGGAAACTTTGCAAAATATTAGCTTTTTATTTTGTGTGCATTGAGATTATTTCACTAACATTGTAGCCTCGTAAAAATAAGAATGAAATAAACTTTGTTTACATCGCTACACTATTAAAATACAATAAAATGACAGCTAAAAACGCACTAAGGAAAAAGAAAAAAACGATTAGTTCGCTCGATGAAATTCAAAAAGCAACAATGGAATACTTTCAAGGCGACGACTTGGCCGCAAAAGTATGGGCAACCAAATATGCGCTGAAAGATTCCTTCGGAAACGTTTACGAACGCACACCCGACGATATGCACCATCGTATAGCAAAAGAAATCGCCCGGATAGAAAACAGGTATCCCAATCCGGTGTCGGAAGAACAACTGTTCGAACTATTCAAAAAATTCAGGTACATCGTTCCGCAGGGAAGCCCCATGACCGGAATCGGAAACAATTATCAAATAGCATCGCTATCCAACTGCTTTGTCATCGGATTCGACGAACAGGCCGACTCCTATGGCGCCATCATCAAAATCGACGAAGAACAGGTACAACTGATGAAACGTCGCGGAGGCGTCGGTCACGACCTCTCACACATCCGCCCCAAAGGTTCACCCGTAAAAAATTCGGCCCTGACATCCACAGGTATCGTCCCGTTCATGGAACGGTATTCCAACTCCACACGCGAAGTGGCACAAGACGGTCGCCGCGGCGCATTAATGCTGAGCGTATCGATTAAACACCCCGACTCCGAATCGTTTATCGACGCAAAAATGGAAGCCGGAAAAATCACAGGCGCCAATGTCTCGGTAAAAGTACACGACGATTTCATGCAGGCAGCCATCGCCAAAAAAACATACACACAGCAATACCCGATTCGATCGGAAAATCCGTGGTACAAAAAAGAAGTCAACGCAGAAGCGCTATGGAAAAAAATCGTACACAACGCATGGCGTTCGGCCGAACCGGGCATCCTGTTTTGGGATACCATCACACGCGAATCGGTACCCGATTGCTACAGCGATTTCGGTTTCAGAACCGTATCTACCAATCCCTGCGGCGAAATCCCCCTGTGTCCCTACGACAGTTGCCGTCTGTTGGCCGTCAACCTCTATTCCTACGTAAACAAACCGTTCACCGCCGAAGCATCCTTCGACTTCGAGCTGTTCAAACAACATGCAGGTCTGGCGCAGCGCATCATGGACGATATTATTGATTTGGAAATGGAAAAAATAGAGGCAATCATCGCCAAAATAACATCGGATCCGGAGAACAACGAGATAAAAAATACCGAATTTCGGTTATGGGAAAAAATCAGGACAAAAACCTTGAAAGGTCGTCGTACAGGAGTAGGAACAACCGGCGAAGGCGACATGCTCGCGGCACTCGGCCTCCGGTACGGAACGGATGAAGCAACCGATTTCTCGGAAGAAGTACACAAAACACTGGCTTTGGCCGCCTATCGCTCATCGGTCAATATGGCGAAAGAGCGCGGCGCATTCGAGATTTACGACGCCGAGAGAGAAAAAAATAATCCGTATATCAACCGTTTGCGCGAAGCCGATCCCGAACTGTACGAAGAAATGGCGACATTCGGACGACGCAACATCGCCTGTCTGACAATCGCCCCTACAGGCACAACAAGCATCATGACACAAACCACATCGGGAATCGAACCCGTTTTCATGCCGGTCTATACCCGTCGTCGCAAAGTGAATCCGAACGACAAAGATGTACACATCGACTTCGTAGACGAAAACGGCGATTCGTGGGAAGAATACATTGTTTTCCATCACAAATTTGTCACATGGATGGAAGCCAACAACTACCCGACAGCAAAAAAATATACACAGGCCGAAGTGGACGAACTCGTTGCAAAATCGCCCTACTACAAAGCAACGGCAAACGACGTCGACTGGCTCAAAAAAGTACAAATGCAGGGACGTATTCAAAAATGGGTGGATCATTCAATCAGCGTGACAATCAATCTGCCGAACGATGTAGAAGAAGAACTTGTCGGAAAACTGTACGAAGAAGCCTGGAAATCGGGATGCAAAGGCGTCACCGTCTACAGAGACGGCTCCAGAACGGGCGTACTGGTGGCAGCAAAGGAAGAAAAAGAGGATGAGGAAAAAATGAATGACGATAAAAAAAATCAGCACTGCTTCTGCTTCGACGACGAGCAGTTGAAACGTCCGACGGTGTTGGATTGCGATGTTGTTCGATTCCAAAACGCAAAAGACAAATGGATCGCTTTCGTCGGACTGAAAGACGAACGACCATACGAAATCTTTACCGGACTGGCCGATGATGAGGAAGGAATACTGCTCCCGAAAACAGTAACCAGCGGCAAAATTATCAAAACGGTGGACGAAGAAGGTAACAAACGCTATGACTTCCAATTTACCAACAAAAGAGGCTATAAAACAACCGTCGAAGGACTGTCGCACAAATTCGATAAGGAATATTGGAACTACGCCAAACTGATTTCAGGCGTATTACGCTACGGCATGCCCATCGACCAAGTTATCAAACTGGTTTCGGGACTTCAATTGGACAGCGAATCTATCAATACCTGGAAAGTAGGCGTGGAAAGAGCGCTGAAAAAATATATCCCCGACGGTACCGAGATAACCAAACAGGCCTGTCCGAGCTGTAAACAACATACGTTGGTGTATCAGGAAGGATGCCTGAGTTGCAAATCCTGCGGCTATTCGCGCTGCGGATAACAATCACTGTCTTACGGGGCGTTGCGGGGCAGCGCCCCGCAGAGGGGGTAGCGGAAGACGCCGTAGGCGGCTGAAGCGAGGGGGAGACTTCCCCCCCCCCTAATTCTCTTCTTTCTCTCTCTTTCTTCAATGACTTTGTCCGTTTCCGAAACCGACAAACAATCCGACAAAATAGACGTTATAGAAAATAATTCGCTACTTTTGGATCGCAAACAGAAAAATAGCCGTACATTTGCCCGACTTTTTTATTCTATACATAACCGTAAAACAAACAAACAGTATGATGAACGCTCTTATAAAACTAACAGTATCAGGCCTTGTCTACAATAAAAATATAGCCGGGACATACGGTCTGATTTTAACCAATGAAGACAGAACCCGTCGCTTTTCCATCATGATCGGCGAACCCGAAGCGCAATCGATCGCACTCCAATTACACGACAAAGTACCGCCCCGTCCGCTCACCCACGATTTGTTACTCAACATCCTGCTGGCGATGGACGCCGAGGTGATCAAAGCGCTGATATACGACATGTCCAACGATATCTTTTTCTCGGAACTGCATATCCAACAGGGCGGCAAAATATTCATCATCGACTCGCGTACCTCCGACGCAATAGCCATCGCCGTTCGGTCGCAATGTCCGATCTACATACACGCCGACATCTTCAACTGCGTCAGCACCGTTATTTCCACCGAAATAAACAATCACGACGGCATCCAAAGCGCCGATTACATCGGACAAGACTACATCAATCTCTCATCCGCCGAACTGGAAATCCTGCTGAAAACTGCCCTGGAAAACGAAAAATATGAGGAGGCCGCAAAAATCAGAGATGCCCTCAATCAAAAAAAAACACACTGAAAACCACACATAAACACACAAAAAAAACAGCAATATGGGAACAAAATTTCGCCTGATTATCATGAATTTTCTCCAATTCGGCGTATGGGGCGCCTACCTCACCTCGATGGGGAGCTATCTTGTACAAGTCAACATGGGGTCGAACATCGGACTGTTCTACGCCATGCAAGGCATCGTATCCGTTTTCATGCCCGGACTGATCGGCATCATAGCCGACAGATGGATTTCCGCCCAAAAAATGTTAGGCATCAGTCACGGGCTGTCCGCCCTGTTCATGATCGCGGCCGGATACTACGGATACACCGTCGGCAGCGCGGCACAATTCTCGGTACTTTTCTCGTTATACGCTTTGAGCGTGACATTCTACATGCCCACCATCGCGCTCTCCAACTCGGTTGCATACGCCGTACTGGGTAAACACAACCTGGATCCGGTGAAACACTTTCCGCCCATCAGGGTATTCGGAACAGTGGGATTCATCTGCGCCATGTTGATCACCAATTTTCTCACATTTGGGGGTAAATCGATGCAAATTCTTCCCCACCAATTCATCTTTTCGGGGATATTGGGGCTACTTCTCGGCCTGTATGCCTTCACCCTCCCTCACATCGAGACCGATCGTTCACAAGGCAACAAAGGACTTGTCAACGCGCTGGGACTGCGTGCCTTCACCCTGTTCAAAGAAAAGAAAATGGCCCTATTCTTTCTATTTTCCATGCTGTTGGGCGTATCCCTTCAGATCACCAACGGGTTTGCCAACCCCTTCATCACAAGTTTCAAAGCAATCCCCGAATTTGCCGACACCTACGGCGCCGCCAACGCCAACGCCCTCATCTCCCTGTCCCAGATAAGCGAGACACTTTGTATTCTGTTAATTCCGTTTTTTCTACGCCGTTTCGGCATCAAGAAAGTCATGCTGCTATCGATGGTGGCGTGGATACTGCGTTTCGGGCTATTCGGAGCCGGCAATCCCGGTTCGGGCGTCTGGATGTTCATTCTGTCGATGATCGTCTACGGCATCGCCTTCGACTTCTTCAACGTATCAGGTTCCTTGTTCGTAAACAAAGAAACCGACCAATCGATCCGTTCGAGCGCTCAAGGGCTGTTCATGATGATGACCAACGGTTTCGGCGCCACCATCGGCACATTGGGTGCACAGGCGGTTGTCAGCAAGTTGACCCATCCGGTGGAATTCGGCGGAGAGATGTACACCGTAGGCGACTGGTCGACCGTCTGGTACATTTTTGCGGGTTACGCCCTGATCGTCGCCGTTCTATTCGCCGTCATTTTCAAATACAAACACCATCCCGAAGCCATCGAAGCCATTTCGCACTAAATCCCTTATCGGCAGTAAAAAACAACCGGTCGCAGTTACGTCAACAGCGGCCTGTTGTTTTTTTTCACGCCAAGAAAAAGGGTAGGGGATACCGTTTATACAACGTTTTAAGTAGCGAGCGCAGAAGCAAAACTTGTTTTGATTCTGCCGAGTCACGCAAAACGACTAATTTATTAAATCATTTTGGAGAATCGAAAAGAATGATGATCTTTGTGTCGTCATTTCGGTTATTTTCCACAACTTAAAAACAGACAGCCATGAGAGAATTTAATACTGCCGGCCCATGTAACCGAGAAGAGCATTATATGATAGATGCAGCCACACGCCTGCAAGGTGTGGAGCAGTTGATAGACACTAAAAA
>JAIRTG010000136.1 GCA_031255055.1 Prevotellaceae bacterium | reverse complement strand
GGCTACTTGTCCGAACTGTGATTCTTGTGATTCGGATTGATTTATGTGATGGAGATCCCCACGCGAATATCCGCAGTTCCGAACGCGAATATCCGCAGTTCCGAACGCGAATATCCGCGGCGCTGAACGCGAATATCCGCAGTTCCGAACGGGAATATCCGCGTCTCCGAACGGGAATATCCGCGTCTCCGAACGCGAATATCCGAGGCGTGACAACGGGCGTTGTCGAGGTGTGACAACGGGCGTTGTCGAGGCGTGATCCTTAGAAGGGTCTGAAAATCGGGACGGGGCGTTGCGGGGCAGCGCCCCGCAGAGGGGGTAGCGGAAGACCGCGTAGCGGGCTGAAGCGAGGGGGAGACTTCCCCCCCCCTAATTCTCTTTCTCTTTCGGGAAGGATGACGACAAGGCCGGACTGTGCTGTTTGATCCTTCTCCGAATGAGATTGCGGGTTAGGGGGAGTATCTCATCAATTGTCGTCGAACGATGATGCTGTCAATCTATTCACTGTGCTGCGTTTCAATCGGTTAATGTCTGCCCGGACGAATCGACGACGAATACTTGTTCCGCTTTGTTATCCGCAAAAAGTATTCGGATAAAAAACTTCCGTCATGCGCCGGATTTATGTAAGTAGCGAGATAGTGAGGTTGTTACATTCTTACTACAGAAAATAAAAAAAAGCAGTTGATTCGTCCTGAAAAAAGTGATATGTGGTCATCATTAGCACTTTCACTTTCTTTTTGTCATACATTTGTAGTGTACATTGCTCATAATTGAAACAAGCTTTTGTTTCCTTTACAGTATTAACATCAGATTTGAAAAACAATGAAAACATTAAAAATTTTAGTAGTGGATGACGAAGAGGATTTGTGTGAAATTCTACAATTTAATTTAGAGAACGAAGGATATGATGTCGACGTTGTCTATTCGGCAGAGGAGGCATTGTCAAAAGATTTGTCTGTTTACAATTTACTGATATTGGACGTGATGATGGGTGAGGTTTCGGGCTTCAAAATGGCGCGGGCTGTTCAACAAAATCCTCAAACATCGAGTATCCCCATCGTTTTCCTGACGGCAAAGGATACGGAAAACGACCGCCTGACGGGTTTCTCGGTAGGGGCGGAAGATTATATCTCAAAACCGTTTTCAATCAGAGAGATCCTGGCGAGGGTGAAGGTGATCCTGCGCAGGAATGAATATAACAGACCGTCGGAGGTACAACAGGTGCTGTCGCACGATGACCTGAAAATGTATCTGGATAGTAAAAAAGTCTTTATTGAGGACGAGGAACTGGCTTTTACTAAAAAAGAATTCGAAATACTGAAACTCTTCCTGGAAAATAAAAATCGCGTTTTTACCCGCGAAGAAATACTTCGTTGCGTGTGGACAAATGAAGTTTGTGTGCTGGAACGAACCGTAGACGTTAATATCACCCGCCTCCGTAAAAAAATCGGACTCTACGGAAAACACATTGTAACCAGATTGGGATATGGATATAGCTTTGAAGTCTGAGACATAAATGAAGCTTGTACTGCATCGGAAATTGGATAAAAGAATTTTCCTGCCTTTTATCGGCGTCTTTTTGCTGCTTTTTGTTTTTACTGTCTTCTTCCAATACCGGCGGGAAAAGGAATTTAAAACAGAGCACTTGGATTTGTTGCTTGAGTCGAATAACAATTTTGTTAATCAGTATCTCAATGACGACGATGTCTATCATGAGTTTATTACCACCGATCAGGATTCGGAAGATGCCGAAGAAATAAGAGAAGCTTTGTTTGTCAACTTGAAGCGGCTTATCCGCTCGATGCCCGATACTTCTATCAGAGTGACGATCCTTTCGCCGGAGGGAGATATGTTTTTTGATTCGCGGCTGGAGGATATGGCGGCTTATTATAATGTGGCTCATCATCCCGAAATTGTCGCGGCAAAGAAACATAAGGTCGGAAAAAGTATCCGCCAATCGGTGACTATCCCGAAAACATACTATTTTGTGGCCAATAATTACGGAAATCGCTACATACGAAGCGGTGTCGTCTACGACCTGAAACTGAAAGAGGCGTTGGAAGCGAGTACCGGCTTCCTCTATTCGATGGTTCTTGTTTTTGTTATCGCGTTTGTATTCATCTTTATTATCGCGTCTAATCTCCGAAATTCGATCGAAGGGCTGAATGGTTTTATTCAAAAAGCGGAAAAGGCGGAATTGTCGGAAAATGATATGAATATAGCGTTTCCTAAAGATGAATTGGGCGAGATAAGCCGGAATATTATCCGCCTTTATACGCAGTTGTCCAATGCCAAAGACCGGATACGCAAAGAATGGGATAAGATTATAAAGCACTTGCAGTTCCTGAGAGAAGGGTTGGGCGTCTTTGATGAAACAAAAAAGGAATTGTTTGTCAATGTACACTTTATGCAGTTTCTTAATCTTATCAGCGATAGTCACTGTTCAAGTCCGAGCGATATTTTTGCATTGCCCGAATTTCACGAAATTAATAATTTTATGGATGATGCCAGCTTTAATGAGGAGGTGTGCAAAAAGCAAATTGTAATCGGAAAAGATAATAACTTTTTTATGGTACTCTGTATCGCTTTTATGGACAGAACTTTTGAAATCTCGATCAGCGATGTGACGCGCCAACAACGCGAAAGTAAACTGAAAAAGGAATTGACCCAAAACCTTTCGCATGAATTGAAAACGCCTGTAAGCAGTATCTTGGGGTATATAGAAAGTATTATCAATGCTCCGAACGAATTTGACGAGGAAAAGAAAAAACTGTTTATTCAAAAAGCCTATATGCAGGCAATGCGTTTGAACTTGTTGTTGCGCGATATTTCGACGATAAATAGATTGGACGAAAATGTACAGATGTTTGAAAAGGTGAAATGTAATTTGGCCGATGTCGTTGAAGAGGTGTTGAGGGATGTCGATCTGCAAATAAAACGAGGTTTTTGTAGAATTGTTAAACGCTATCCCAAAAATATGCTGGTTGTGGCTAATCATTCGTTGATCTATTCGATTTTTAAAAACCTGATAGAAAATTCACTGGTGCATGGCGAAGATACAACCAGCATAGAGATTGACAGCTACAGAAACGATAGTGAATTTTATTATTTTACGTTCGCCGATAATGGCGTGGGTGTGCCTAATGAACATTTGAGCAAAATCTTTGACAGATTTTATTGTGTAAAGAAAAATAAATCTACTACCACAAGATGGACCAGTACCGGTTTGGGGTTGTCTATCGTTGAAAATGCCATCATGTTTCACGGCGGCACAATCTCGGCGAAAAATATATCCGGTGGAGGATTGATGTTTGTGTTTACGCTGAAAAGGGAATTTAATTGATAAATCAATTCTTATTTTTCAGCAACTTTTTAATAATAGGGATTTCTCTCAAAGGGAAATCCTTTTTTATTAGCACAAAAATGTAGATACTCAATAATGCGGTGCGGTAGACCATCTTGATGATTTGATGGAAAGAATCGCCCAAAAAACTTAAAGCATACAGCAGTAAAGCAAGCACGGTGTAGAATGTCGCATTCTTCAAGCTGTAATTGATCGGCATGTATTTCTGCCCGATAAAGTACGAAAGAATCATCATCACAAAATAACAGATGAAAGAGGCCCATGCCGCACCCATGTAGCTGATTTTGGGGACTAAAATTACATTGAAAATCAGCGTGACCGATAGACCGATCAACGTAAACCATGTTCCGTAGATGGTTTTGTCGATCAACTTGTACCAGAATGACAGGTTGAAAAATACGCCCTGAAAGATGTACGCCCACAAAACTACAGGTACGACACGCAATCCTACACGGTATTTTTCTTCGATCAATAGCCCTAACATGTCGAGGTAAAAGGCCATTCCCAGAAAAATGAACAGCGAAAAGATGATGAAATACTTCATCGCATCGGCATAAGCGGCTGTGTTGTTTTTATCTTTGTGCTGTGCAAAAACAAACGGCTCGTAGGCATATCGGAAGGCTTGTGTGAACATCATCATGATCATCGAGAGCTTGAAACAGGCACCGTAGATTCCCAGTTCGGATTTTGCAAACTCTTTGTCTTCAAAAAACAGCGGAAAAATGATTTTATCCAGCGTCTGATTCATGATCCCTGCTATGCCGAGCGCTAAAAGCGGAAGTGAATAGCGGAGAATTTGTTTCAGTAATGTTTTGTCGAAATCGAATCTGATTTTAACAACATCGGGAACCAAGGCGAGCGTTACAACGGATGTCGATATGAGATTGGCGATGAAAACGTATCCGACGCCGTAATCGGCTTTGTAGAACCAGTCGATTAGGGATGGCGCTTTTTCCGAAAGCCACGGACAGGTGATCAGGAAGAATAGGTTGAATACAATATTGGCGAAAATCATGACGAATTTCAGAGCGGCAAATTTTATCGGACGATTTTTGTATCGCAAATAGGCGAAAGGAATGGAACCGACTGCGTCCATCGCAACCACGATCGCTAACATGCGGATGTATTCGGGATTGTCGCCGTAGGTTAGCGCCTTTGCAATGGGCAGGCCGAAAATGACGCAGATGAAAATAAAAACGGCCGAAGTGAATGTGACGCAGGTGAGTATCGTGCTGAAGACTTTATCGGCTTCGTTTCTGTTTTTGTTGGCAAAGCGGAAAAATCCTGTTTCCATGCCGTAGGTCAGAATGACCAGCAGCAAAGCGGTGTAGGCATATAAATTGGTGACGATTCCGTAGTCGCCTGTTTCGTTGAGTACGCGCGTGTAAACCGGTACAAGCAGGAAATTCAGGAATTTTCCCAAAATACTGCTTATTCCATAAATGGCGGTATCTTTCGCCAATCTCTGCATTTGTCCTTTTGCCATCGTTGATTAATTTATTTTGTGTCATTGACGCCCTTTACATCTTTTGTATCCTTTACCTCTTTTTTGGCTTCGTTATATGCCATCAACTTTTCGGGTGTCGTTTTCCACCGCCGGTGCATCCATACCCATTGCGATGAATACTCCAGAATGATTTCTTCCAGTTTTTTTGTTTGAATCTGTGTGTTCTCTAACAAATCGACGGCCATATTTCCGGTTCTGATGATGGGCAGTTCGGGATAAATCAGAAAGCGGTAGTTGCCGTCTTCTTTCCGCGTCATGGTCATCGGCACGATTGCGGCTTCGGTATCCAAGGCCAATCGCGAGGCTCCGAGAGGTGTGTAGGCCTGTCTTCCCATAAAATCGACAAAGGCGCTTTTCACTTTCGTGTCCTGGTCGATCATCAGAATCAGACATTCGCCTTTTTTCAACACATCGACAAGTTTGGCATACGAACCTTCACGTGTAATGTTTTTCATGCCGCGCTTTCCCCGCATTTTTACCATCAAATGTTCCAGCGCGTCCAACTTCATCGACTTGCTGGCTGCCGATGTTTCATATCCCAGCATCGGAGGCGTTATGGCGGCAAATTCCCATGAACTGACATGCGGAATAAGGCAAATGACGCCTTTTCTTCTTTCGTAGGCCTGTTTCAAATGCGCTTCCCCGATGACTTCGATGAACGAAAAGTATTTGTCGGGGTTTGTTATGTTGGAATAGGCAATGTAATCGAAAAAAGACATGATGACTTCGATAAATACGGCTTTGGCAAAATCAACACGTTCCTTTTCGGTCGTCTTGTCGCCGTAAATCATCTTGAGATTTGCCAATGCTCTTTCTCTCGAATTTTCGGCAAAACGATAGAATTGTTTCCCCGAAAAACGTGCAAACTGTCGCACTACTCTAATCGGAAGCCATCTGAAAATCAATATTGTTACATATAAAAAAGGAAGCAGTATCGTCAATACCGTTTTCCTTCGGAAAGCATGTGGGTCTGTGTCTGTAAAAGGGGGCATAATACAATATCGTTAACAAAACGGCGCAAGTTACGAAAAAACAACAAAAGATTTTTGTTATTTCGGGCGGAGAAATAAAAATCTCGATGCTTTCGTTATATTCGCATCAAGTTTAAGCATTATCCCTATATTAAATCGTGTAGTTATGAAAGACAAATTGGCAACATTGAAGCATTATGACGGTATGATAGAAGCGATGTTTGATCAGGAGCTTCTGAAAGAGAATAACATTCGGTCGTTTATCAACAATCAGCAGTTGGTTGAGTTGTACCCGATGTTTGGCGACATCGACGAGGGTCTAAAATTGGTTGTGTTTGAAAAAGACCGCGAAAAAGCCCTGCGAGTTATCGCCGAATACACAAAAAGTCTGGGAAGTGAATGATTCTCAAACCGGATTTTATCCGCCCGACAATCCGGTTTTGAGTTCGACAATGCTTCTGTTCAAAACAGGATGGATCAAATCAGGCGCTATTTCCGCCATCGGAATCAGCACAAAATCGCGCAAGTGCATAAGAGGATGAGGCGCTATCAACCGCTCGTTTTTTATGATTTGCATATCATACAGCAAAATATCAATATCAATTATGCGGTCGGCGTAACTTGAGACGGTTTTTTCTTTTCGTCCCATTTTTCTTTCTATTCGCTGACTTGCGTCCAGCGTTTCAAGCGGCGAAAGTTGTGTGCCCACTAAAATAGCCGCGTTCAAAAAATCGTTTTTTGAGTCAAACCCCCAAGGTCTGCCGGCATAATAACCGGAACGGACAAGCACATCTCCGATTTCGAGACTTATCAGGTCGATTGCATCGTCCAGATTTTTGCGCCTGTCTCCCAAATTGCTCCCAAGTCCAAAATACACCAATGCCATTTGTTTGTAAATATCTGTGATACGGATTTTTGAAAATGAGCACGAATGTATAAAAATCGTGTACAAGTATCCGAATTTTTTTTGTTTTTTTGCACCTTCGTTCAGTCATAGTCTCAACAACCCTGTTATTATGTGGAAAAACTTCTTCTATTATTCAAAAAGTCAGCGTATCGCCATCATTGTTTTGTTGTCTCTGACTGTATGTGTATTTACACTAAACAAAATGCTACCGATTTTGATAAAGCCAAAAAAGGAAGTTGTGTCTGACGATTTTTTGAAAAAAGTTCAAAAATTCAGGGCAAGTTTACAGTCAAAGGACAGTTTGCGCCGGGTCCAATGGCAGCAGGAATATTACAACAAATACCCTTCGCCAGGCGACAGAACGACGGCGGGCAGTCACTACCGATTGACGGCTTTCGATCCGAACGTCGCCGATTCCGCTTTACTTCGTGAGATCGGTCTTCGACCGTATGTAATATCGAACGTCCTTCGTTACCGCTCGCGGGGAGGGAAATTCGTCGCGGCCGATGATTTCTCAAAAATTTACGGACTCTCTACCGAAAAGTTTGAAGAACTAAAGCCGTATATCCGTATTGAGCCGACGGAAGAAAAGCCGACCGTCGCAGCACACGACGAAAGAGACGGTTTGACCGAATCGGAAACAGTTGAAAACGTCGCCTTCACGGTCGAACTGAACACTGCCGATACAACCGAATTGAAAACAATAAAGGGGATTGGCGATTATCTGGCCGACAGAATCGTTCAATTCAGAAATGCTTCGGGAGGCTTTATTTCCGTCGAACAGCTAAAGGAAATACAGGGAATGAGACTCGAAAATTATGAGCGGATAAAAGATTTTTGTACGGCAGACGCCGGCCTTGTACAAAAGATACGTGTGAACACCGCCTCTATCGAGCGGCTGAACCGGCATCCGTACCTGAATTTTTATCAGTCGAAAACCCTCTACGAGTTCCGCAGAAAAAAAGGCAAGTTGCACTCAATCACAGAAATAGTCGACCTTAAAGAATTCGACGAAGAACTCATCCGAAAGATCACCCCCTACCTGGATTTTAATTAGAGAGGGTGTTAAACAACTCAAAAAGAAATTGAATGTTTGATAGCCAATGCAACTTTTTTGTTCGGACAAACATCTTAGGCCTGTGAAAATCGAAAATTAAAGCAACCTAATTAAAATATTGCAACCATGAAACTTTTAGAAAAATTATTTTTAGCCGGATCATTATTACTGTTGATTACCGCATGTAACAACAACGGCCACTCGTTGGGAGATTTCAGCATCAGTATCGGAAACATTGTCAATCCCGACGAAAGCAAGGCGTTCTACATCAATCTGGACAATGGTAAACGTTTGTGGACGGCAGCAAGCGCATATACCGATTACCGCCCCAAAGATAGCACTCGTATTCTTGCAAACTATACGATTCTTGCCGACGTCAAAAACGCATCTTATGACTATGACGTAAAACTGAACGAAGTATACGAAGTATTGACAAAACCGATTTTTAACATAACGCCCGAAATTGAAGACAGTATCGGAAACGACCCGGTAGGAGTGAGGCAGATGTGGACGGGGTGCGATTATCTGAATGTGGAGTTTGTATATTACGGGGCTTATCGCACTCACTTTATCAATTTGGTTCCCGCCGAAGTCGCCGAAGTGAAAAATCCGGAAGCAGGCCACGTCTATTTGGAATTCAGGCACAACGCCAACAACGATTCACCACGCATGCTCTACGGAGGATACGTCTCTTTTGAGCTGGCTTCGCTGAAAAAACACGCAGAGACCGATAAACTGATGCTACATGTTTTCGTCAAAGAATCGGACTACAATACAAAAGAATACAAGCTGGAATACAAAATCGGGCATGATGGCACCGCTTCTGCCGCAACAGTCGGCGCCTTCCATCTTCCCGATACCGAAAAAGCAATTATTGAATAGCGTTTAATTTTGCTTCAATTTATATGACAAGTAGAGAAGAAACAGCGGCTGGTCCACAACAACGGATCAGCCGCTGTTGTCTTCAGGGGTGACAAAATCGAACAGTCAAACAACAACCATTCATCCGAGCGGCTGCTCACAACAACCACCGGTTTGCCGGAAGACAAAGAATGAAAATACACCTAAATACTGTTAAGGTTATTTCGTTTCATTCATAAATGTTTTATGTTTGCACCGGAATAACCCCTTTTTATGTTAACCGACACGCAAACAATCACCACAAAACAAAAAACATACACATGTACGATCTTGGAATTATAGGCGGAGGACCCGCCGGTTACACGGCCGCCGAACGGGCCGCCGCAAATGGTTTGAAAGTAATTATCTTTGAGCGGGGAAACCTCGGCGGCGTCTGTCTTAACGGAGGCTGCATCCCGACAAAAACCCTGCTCTACAGCGCCAAACTGCTCGAAAGCGCCAAAAGCGCCTCAAAATACGGCATACAAATGGAGCAGATAAGCGCCGATTTCGGCAAAATAATGTCCCGCAAAAACAAGGTTGTACGCAAGCTTGTTGCCGGCATAAAAGCCAAAATGAATCACGAGTACATCACACACCTTTCGGCACAGGCAATCATCCGGTCGAAAACCATCGACGGATTTGAGCTGAAAGCCGGCGACACCTCATTCGACGTAAAACGCCTGCTCATCTGCACCGGTTCCGAAAACATCCATCCGCCCATTCCCGGCCTTCAACCCGAAAACGTATGGAGCAGTCGTGAAGCGCTGTCGGCAAAAGAACAGCCACAAAGCCTCACCATCATCGGCGGCGGCGTAATCGGGATGGAATTTGCCGGATTTTTCAACGCCCTGGGCACAAAAGTGACCGTTATCGAAATGATGCCGGAAATTCTGGGTAATATGGATAGCGAAATAAGCGCGATGCTGCGTGAAGAATACACCAAAAAAGGTATCGTGTTTCATTTAAGCAGTAAAGTCACAAAAATAAACGGCAAAGAAATAATCGTTGAGACAGGTCAAGAAACAAAGACCGTCGTAGCCGAACAGGTATTGCTAAGTGTCGGTAGACGTCCTGTCACAGCCGGTTTCGGATTAGACGTTTTGAACATCGACATCCACAGAGGCGGCATAGCCGTAAACAGCCGGATGCAGACTTCGGAGCCGTGTGTATATGCGGCAGGCGATGTTACCGGATTTTCGCTCTTGGCCCACACTGCCGTCCGCGAGGCTGAGGTTGCCGTGAATAACATACTCGGTAAAGACGATGAAATGTCCTACACAGCTATTCCGGGCGTTGTATACACCAATCCGGAGGTTGCCGGAGTTGGCGAAACCGAAGACAGCTTACGCGAAAAAGGTGTCGATTTTCACGTCTTGAAGTTACCGATGACCTTTTCCGGTCGGTTTGTAGCCGAAAACGAAGGCGGCAACGGACTTTGCAAAATCATTGTCGGCAAAGACGAAAAAATTCTCGGTGTACATCTAATCGGCAATCCCTGCTCCGAAATCATCACGACGGCAACTCTGGCGATAGAGCGGAATTTGACGGCGGAAGAATGGCAAAAAAGCATATTCCCGCATCCGACTGTCGGCGAAATCCTGAAAGAGAGTTTATTTGCGATGAATCATTCGTGTTGAATGATCAATGCCAACTCATCGCGCTTAACCGCAAAGCAACATCCCAAGCGAATTGTAGTCCCCCGAACGAATCGGGGGGCTTTCCAAATGAATGATGTACCGCCAAGCGAAATCTGTACGTCCCGAAATGAATTGTGATTGTATCTGATGATGTGATTGCATCCGACGAGGGACATTTTACACACCTGTTTTTCATAATTGATCAGCTTCATTGCCGTGAATAAAACTGTTCTTTTCAATCCGTTATCCATGCCCATGTATGTGATGGCCAAACCTGTGGGGGCAACCTGTAACCTGAATTGCGCCTATTGCTATTATCTCGAAAAGGAGAAACTGTATCCCAATCGAACAGAAATCAGAATGAGCGACGGGTTGCTCGAAAAGTACATCGAAAGTTACATCAACGCACAACCTGTTCCCCATGTTCTGTTCACATGGCATGGCGGCGAAACGCTGCTGGCAGGACTTCCTTTCTATCGCAAAGCGCTTGCTCTGCAAAAAAAACATGGAAAAGGGCGTGTGATAGCCAATTCGCTGCAAACGAACGGCGTTTTGTTGAACGATGAATGGTGCCGTTTTTTTAGGGAGAATCAGTTCCTGATCGGCATCTCAATCGACGGACCGGAGCATTGCCATAACATGTACCGCCAAAATGCGGGCGGAAACGGAACGTTCAGACAGGTGATGCGCGGAATAGAGCTGTTGCAGAAACATCGGGTAGATTTTAATATACTGTCGGTTATCAACAATTACAATGTCCGGTTTCCGCTGGATGTGTATCGTTTTTTCAAGGCAATCGGTGCGCACTACATGCAGTTTTTACCCGTTGTGGAACGGATTCATCACAATCGCTCCGATGGTTTGCGACTGCTTCCTCCGAAAAAAGCAACGGATGCCCCGATGGCCCCATGGGCGGTTGGGGCAGAAGCATTCGGGCGGTTTTATATCGCGATATTCGACGAATGGGTGCGGAACGACATCGGACGCTATTTTGTTCAACTGTTTGATGCTGTTTTAGCCAACTTTGTCGGAGAAATGCCGGGTAGCTGCATTTTGGCCCCCACTTGCGGTCATGCTTCGGTGATGGAATGGAATGGCGATGTGTATTCGTGCGACCATTTTGTATTTCCCGAATATAAGCTGGGGAATATCCGCAACAGAACCATTGTCGAAATGATGTTTTCGGAGGCACAATTGCGTTTCGGAGCCGATAAGCGCGACAGGCTTCCCCAACAGTGCGTTGAATGTGAATACCTGAAAATATGTAACGGCGAATGTCCCAAGAATCGTGTCTCGACCGATAGGTACGGCAACGAGGGATTGAACTATTTGTGCGAGGGGTATAAAATGTTCTTCAAACACGCGATACCTTGCATGAAATTGATGGCGAAGGCGCTGAACCTGAAAAAATGAAATCGCTAATCCATCAGTTGCCGCTACTGCTTTCCAACTTCGGAATCCGCGTCTTAGCCGGATTTTTCAGAACGTTCCGACTATTGCATTGAGTCCTAAATCACACAAATCGTGGTTCGGACAAATGGCAGGAAGAAACATTACGACATTCTTTGCTTATAATCATCGTAGGAAAAACGGCGGATGAGTTTAAATTCATGATCCTTTGTCCAAATCCCGATACTCGGATGCGTGACGCCGTTGAACATAGTTGTTTTTACCATTGTGTAATGAATCATATCTTCAAAAACGATTTTGTCTCCGGCTTCCAATTCTTTGTCAAAAGACCATGAACCGAAATAATCGCCCGACAAACAACTATTTCCGCCCATCCTGTAAGTTGGTTTCCCTTCAATCGCGTCGGTGCCACCGACGATAGCCGGTTTATAGGGCATCTCCAGACAATCGGGCATGTGGCAGGCAAACGAGACATCCAGCATCGCGGTTTTTATTCCGTGATTTTCCACAATATCCTGTACCGTCGATACCAAAACGCCTGTCTGCCATGCAAAAGCGCTTCCGGGTTCAAGGATAAGCTCCAAATGCGGATGTCGAGCGTTGAAATTTTTCAGCAGGCGGATTAAATGTTCCACATCATAATCTTTTCGCGTCATCAGGTGACCGCCTCCCATATTCAGCCATTTTATTTGGGAAAAGTATTTGCCGAACTTTTTTTCTACAACTTCTAACGTCTTTTCCAAATCATAAGAACTCGACTCACACAAAGTATGAAAATGCAGCCCTTCGACTCCGTCGGGCAATTTATCTCCCAACAAGTCGGCAATGACGCCTAAACGCGAACCCGGTATCGCCGGATTGTACAAGTCTGTTTCGACCACCGAATATTCGGGATTGATGCGCAGGCCGCAAGAAATATTCCTGTCGACTGTTTGCGGATAAAACCGGCGAAATTGCGACAGCGAATTGAATGTAATATGGCTGCTGCAAAGCAGGATGTCAGGAAATTCGGCTTCGGTATAAACGGGTGCGTAGGTGTGTGCGGGATTTCCCATTTCTTCAAATGCCAAACGCGCTTCGGATAGGGAACTTGCCGTTGAATACGAAATGTATTCACGTACAATCGGGAAAACACGCCACATAGCAAAGGATTTGAAAGCAAGGATGATTTCCACACCGGCGCGTTCTTTTACCGACTTTATCAGGGACAGGTTTTTTCGGAACAATGTTTCGTCCAAAACGAAACAGGGTGATGGAATTTGAGAGTAATCAATCATTTTATATTATTGTTTCCGCAAAGATAATACCTCCGGCGGAAAACTAAAATTTGTTTTGATACGGCTATCCGATATTGTACCGGAAATGGGAGGAAGTCGATTGGAGGAAGAACTGCGAGAAAGTAATGAGTTTGTTTTTTCGTAACCACTGCCGTCGTCACACGAAGATTCTATCTGTAGAGAACAAGTGTTTAATGGCAGGAAAATGGGTGTAAAATACGTTTGAAAGGAGGTCATTCCGATAGGTGGCTGTGTTTACAACCATTTTGTCCGTTGGCTTTTGATTAATTATTGTCTTCGTCCACTTCTTCAAATTCGACGTATTCGCCCTCATCTTTCCCGAATATCTTTTCTTTTGGTACCATTTCTTCCGTATAAAGTGTGTTTTTGTATGACGAATCCCGATGGTTATCATTTTTTCTGCCCATGCGAAAAAAAGAAACCAAAAGGCGCAATACGCCGCCAATCAACAGAAGTCCAACCAAAACAATGAAAAGGATAAAAAACAGAATGTAGGTCATTTGAATGTTTTTTCGATGTGTGTGATAATCTATTTTACCTGCTAACAATCAATTCTCACACATTGTTCTTAAAACACGGCTTTTGCAACGCGCTTCACACTCTTCACAGCCATCATGCTGTAAAAATGGATGCTTGGCGCTCCGTTAGCCTTCAAATCTTTGGCTTGAAAACCGCACCATTCGACACCTGCTTCTGCGGCGTCGGCGTCGGTTTTACATTTACGGAGTTCGCTTGCAAACGCTTCGGGAATGTCGGAATGGAATATTTTGGGCAAGATTGTCAGTTGATTCAGAAGCGTAATCGGTTTAATGCCCGGAATGATGGGTACTTTGATGTCGTTTTCCCTGCATTTTCGTACGAAATCGTAATACTTTCGGTTATCGAAAAACATTTGCGTCACAAGGTATTCGGCGCCGTTTTCAACCTTTTTTTTCGCCCAATACACGTCCGACTCCATATTTGGCGCTTCGTCGTGTTTTTCGGGATAGCAGGCCATCCCGTAGCTGAACGGAACCTCCATCGGCACTCTCATTTTGCTCCCGTCGAGAAAAAACCCGTTATTGTACCGATTGACCTGCTCTTGCAATTCGGTAGCGTGATTGTGTCCGGTCGAAGCGAACGATGTTTCATGTTTGCCCTTGTCGCCGCGCAAAAGCAGTAAATCGGTAATGCCCAGAAACTGCAAATCAATCAGCACGTATTCGGTTTCTTCTTTGGTGAAGCCGCCGCAGATAACGTGGGGCACTACCGGAATTTTATATTTGTTTTGAATGGCCGCCGCGATAGCCACCGTTCCGGGACGATGCCGCTCGGCAACGCGCTCGAAAAGGCCATTCGGCATTTCGCGGTAACTCAACTGGCTGCGGTGGGTTGTGATATTGATGTATTTCGGGTCGAACTCAATCAGTTCGTCAATTGTATTATACACATTTCGGATGCCGTTTCCTTTCAAAGGCGGCAGCAATTCAAACGAAAAAGCGGTTGATCTGCCAACAGAGTTTATTTTCTCAATAACGCTCATAACAAATACGGATTGTCAAACAGACGGCACACTCCGAGTGGCGAGTTTGGAATAAATGGCAAAGACGAGAAAAACAGAGGGAGATAAAAATGGCTCTTACTTTTTATCGTCGTCGTCGTCGTTATCGTTGTTTTCGTCGTCGCTATTGTCGTTGTTTTCGTTTTTTATGAAATCATTTCTTTTGCCGGGGAAGACAGTATAACCGCAGAAAAAACATTCTAAAGCGCCATTCATCAGTTTGATTTTGTTATCGGGTTTCAATCCGACTTTTTTCAACGCTTCTTCCGACGAACTGATGACCCAAGCGGTCGAGCCGTTGAATTGATGCTTCAACAATGTTCCTAAATTTCCGTATAACGCATAAATGTCATTCGGCACAATACGTTCCCCATAAGGAGGGTTTGTCACAATGAGCGCTTTTTGACCGGTGTATTCCAGTTCCTGAAACGCTTTTATTTGCAATTTGATATATTTTCCGAGTCCTGCGCTTTTTACATTTTGTTCGGCTGATTTTATCGCTTTCGGCGAAATATCCGATCCGTAAATTGTGTTTGTAAAGGGGCGTTCGCGAGAATCGTCATTATACAAAGATTCGAACAATTCTTCGTCGAAGTCGTGCCATCTTTCAAAAGCGAATTCTTTCCGGTAGATGCCCGGCGGGATATTTTGTGCAATCAGGGCGGCTTCAATAAGCAGCGTACCCGAGCCGCACATAGGGTCTATCAAATCGGTTTCGCCCTTCCATCCGGCCTGCAACAACATCCCCGCCGCCAGCGCTTCGTTGATAGGGGCATCGGTTTGCGCCACCCGGTAGCCTCTTTTATGCAACGATTCGCCCGAACTATCCAGCGAAAGCGTACAAGCTGTTTGGGAGATATGAATATTGATAATCAGTTGGGGCGCTGTCAGGCTGACCGACGGACGACGGTCGTATTTCTCGTTAAACCAGTCGGCAATCGCATCTTTTACCTTGTATACCACAAATTTGGAATGTCGGAAGCTATCCGAATACACTGTCGAATCAACCGAAAACGTACTATCCACTTTCAGATAGTTATCCCAGTTAATTTTTTTTACCTGTTCATAAACCTCTTCGGCATTTGAAGCCGTGAAAACGAGAATCGGCTTCAAAACCCGCGATGCGGTTCTGAGGTGCAGATTCGCTTTGTAGAGCATCGTCAGATCACCTGTAAAGCTGACCGCCCGGCGTTGTATCTCGACGTTATCGGCTTCCAGATTAATTAATTCAGTTGCCAAAACCTCTTCCAATCCTTGAAAGGTTTTCGCGATCATGTTGAAAGTTTGCTTCATTTTTATCTATTTTATTTCTATTTGTTGTTAATGTATTCTTCAATTCCATTGATGGCGCTATTTAGTCGGCAGATGCCATGCCCTTGAATGTAAACAAAAGGTTTTTTCAGTTTAGCGATTTCGTTTTCATAGCGGTAAAAAAAGTAGATTCGGTCGTCACCACCGTGTTCTCTGACAGGGTCGGGTTTCCATTCCAAATCGGGGTAGCACAACAGATACAAGTCAAAAAAACCCGTCTTCAATCTTTCCTCGACATATTCGGGTACTTTCCGGTAACAGTATTCAAACCACACTTTTGTAATGATCAAATCGGTATCAAAGAACACAAATTTACAATTATTTTCTTGAGACTCGACCCCTTGTTCCTGTTCGATTTGTTTTTTTGCAATCCGTTCAATATCCTGATAATTATACCGTCGGTTTAGTTTTTCGACGTATTCGCGGGCATATTCGGGGATCCGGACCGATCGATAGTAATTTGCCAGACTTTGGGTTAAAGCGGTTTTTCCGGTGGATTCAGGCCCAACAACAGCGATTTTATACATACGAGAAAAGACGTTTCCGGCTTAATTAGCAGATAT
This sequence comes from Prevotellaceae bacterium, assembly GCA_031255055.1. Classification (GTDB taxonomy): domain Bacteria; phylum Bacteroidota; class Bacteroidia; order Bacteroidales; family Paludibacteraceae; genus JAIRTG01. Next base: position 9,141 of record JAIRTG010000136.1, on the reverse strand, counting down.
ACTATATAAATTCTTACCTTTGATGCAAATGATGCGCAAAAGTACAATAATTATTCTGTTTCTTCTATGTTTTAGGCAATTTTCCGCTAAACTTGAGGCACAAAATTTTGATGTTCGTCTTTTGACGGAAATCAATGGGATGGAATCTGCATTTTGGCGCGGCTATTCGACCGTCATCACAAAAAGCGCCGCGACGACGGCGATTGCCTTGCCGACCGTCATAGGAGCCATCGCGTTGATACAAAAAGACGACATCTTGTTAAAAGATGCGGCCTGTATTACGGCTGCATTTACCGTCAACGCCGTGTTGACCTATAGCCTGAAGTATTCGATAAACAGGAAACGGCCTTACGAGGAATATCCGTTTTTGGATGTGCCTTATCCTGAGCGTTCACCTTCATATCCTTCGGGTCACACCTCACTTGCATTTACGGCAGCGACGGCGCTCACCCTCAAATACCCGAAATGGTATATTATTATTCCTGCCTATTTTTGGGCGGGTTCTGTTGCCTTTTCGCGAATGAATTTAGGCGTTCATTATCCGTCGGATGTATTGTCGGGAGCGCTTTTAGGCGTCGGGAGCGCTTTTGCGGCGTATAAGATCAATGCCTGGTTTTGGCAGAAACGCAGTCATCGTCAGGCATTTCCCGAAAGTACGGCCTACTACTGGTATTAAGACAAACAGCACATTCTGCCCTTGTCGTCATCCTTCCCGAAAGAGAAAGAATATTAGGGGGGAGTCTCTCTCGCTACAGTCCGCAGTGCGGTCTTCCTTCAAGAAAGAGAAAGAGAAAGAGAATTAGGTGGGGGGAGTCTCCCCCTCGCTACAGCCCGCCGTTGGCGTCTTCCTTGAAGAAAGAGAAAGAGAAAGAGAATTAGGTGGGGGAAGTCTCCCCCTCGCTTCAGCCCGCCTGCGGCGGTCTTCCGCTACCCCCTCTGCGGGGCGCTGCCCCGCAACGCCCCGAAAGACAGTGATTAAATAGTGTTTAGTGATTAGTGTTTAGTGATTAGTGTTTAGTGATTAGTGATTAGTCCCCCTCTATATTTTGTCAAGTGCAAAAAAAAGAATAACTCTCGGCGCAGCCTTGCAAATACTATTCATAGCAGATAGTTACAGGGTAGTTATATGAAAGTGATTAGTGATTAGTGATTAGTGATTAGTGATTAGTGATTAGCAAGTTCGCCATGTTTAATCATTAATGATTAATTGTTAATCACTAATCACTAATCACTAATCACTAATCACTATTTAATCTCTGTCTTTCGGGGCGTTGCGGGGCAGAGCCCCGCAGAGGGGGTAGCGGAAGACCGCCGAAGGCGGGCTGGAGCGAGGGGGAGACTTCCCCCCCCTAATTCTCTTTCTCTTTCTTGAAAAAAGATACCAACGGCCGATAGAGCTATTTGATCCTTAACTGAATGGCATTGCCCGTAGGGGATGGCTTGTGTAGAAGTGTGGAGACCGTAATGGCTCTCTGATCCCCTCTTCGCCGGAAATAGACAGGGGGAGTTGCTTAATCTCTACTAATTTTTTTTGAACTGATTCAAAAAAAAGTATATTTGCAGATACATTTCAAGATTGTTGTTGCGCTTGTCCAACTCTCTCAAATCATAATTTTAAATTTTAAACAGTTTTTATGGGAATTATAAAGGAAACAGGAACGTATTTTCTGCTGATGCAGCGTGTGTTTGTTCTGCCGGATAAGTGGCGGATTTTTTTTCGCCAGTTTTCAAAAGAACTCGAAAAATTGGGACTGCTGTCGCTCCCAATCGTCATTATTATTTCTGTTTTTATCGGCGCTATTATGACGATGCAAACTAAATTGAATACCGAAAATCCTATCCTGCCGACTTATACGACCGGGTTGGTGACGAGGGATACCTTGCTGCTCGAATTTTCGTCGACGATCATGTGCCTGATTTTAGCGGGTAAAGTCGGCTCGAATATCGCGTCTGAGATCGGTACGATGCGGATTACGGAACAAATTGACGCACTGGAAATCATCGGCGTAAATGCGGCGAATTACCTGATTCTGCCCAAAATTACGGCATTTGTTGTGATGATGCCGTTCCTGGTGATCTATAGCATCGTTGTAGGCCTCGTCGGGGGCTATTGTATCGGACTTTTTACGGATATTATCAGCGTTTCGGACTATCTGGTGGGCATCCAGTATGCTTTCATTCCGTATTATGTGTTCTATACGATATTCAAGTCCCTGTTTTTTGCCCACATTATTGCGTCGGTGGCTGCCTATTATGGCTATTATGCCTACGGCGGCGCATTGGACGTCGGTAGGGCGAGTACGAGCGCCGTTGTCAATTCGAGTATTTTGATTCTGTTTTTTAACCTGCTGATAACCTCCCTGATGCTGAACTGAACAACCCCCTAATTTTGTACTGAAATGATTGAAGTGAAACATGTTAATAAGTCTTTTGAAGGCCACCATGTGCTGAAAGATATTTCGGCCGTCTTTGAAAGTGGAAAAGTGAATATGATTATCGGTCGTAGCGGGTCGGGCAAAACGGTGCTGATGAAAAGTGTCATCGGACTGCACCGTGTGGATAGCGGCCGGATTGAATATAATGGTCGGAATCTGCCCGATATGAGCGTGAAAGATGTCCGATTGCTGCGCCGTGAAGTGGGGATGCTTTTTCAGGGAGCGGCGCTCTTTGATTCGATGACGGTTTTTGATAACGTCTATTTTCCGCTCGAAATGTTTTCGGGATTGTCGGCCTATGAGATGCGGGAACGAACCGCTTTCTGTCTCAATCGGGTGAATTTGGCTGACGAAAGTTTTGAACTATTTCCGTCGGAAATCAGCGGAGGTATGCAGAAACGGGTCGCTATTGCACGCGCTATCGCACTGAATCCCAAATACCTGTTTTGCGATGAACCCAATTCGGGACTGGACCCTAAAACGGCGCTGATTATCGACCAACTGATCGCCGAAATTACAAAAGAATATGATATCACAACGATTATTAATTCGCACGATATGAATTCGATTATGGAAATCGGCGATAAAATCATCTTCGTGAACGAAGGCCAAAAAGAATGGGAAGGTAGCAAGGACAGCATTTTTCATTCGGACAACGAGGCGCTGAATAACTTCGTGTTTGCTTCGGATCTGTTCAAAAAGGTAAAAAAGGCCGCTAATGCCTACAAAAAAATGTAAATACGTAGCGGGCAAGGACGGAAATAAAAGCTATTTATGATCGTTTTTGAATGATAAAAAATAATAATTATTAAGACTTGCAAATCGTACCGTTCTGAAATGTTTTTACCTTTGCCGCCGATTTTCCGATTTTTTCAGGCTAACTAAATTGTTTATTTTATGAAATTTCGTTCCCCGTTTCCCATCCTGTTATTGTTCCTTTTGACTTTCGGTTTGAGTGCGTGCCTCAATAACGGCAGCGAAAATAATGTTGAAATAACAAATCCCGATAACGCCGATTTTGCGTCCCTCACATTCTCCAAAAACGACAGTATCCCCTATATCAATACCGCTGTTTTTACGCTGGAAGCGAACGATTCGGACGACCCGTTGTTTGCCGATCTGAGCGAAATGATTGTTAATTTGGATTCGCTCCCGTATCAAACCCGTATCGACAGCGTTTTTCCGGTATTCAAATTCATGAGTAGCCGTTCGGCTTTTCTGGCCCGCTACAACGACGAAACGGCGACATTCTCGGATACGTTGCCGATAACGGGAAAGGATACCGTCGATTTTACAAGAAAGATGAAGATTCACAATGTTTCGTACAACGGTGCGGCCGAGAAAAAATATCGAATAAAGGTAAATGTACACACCGTTGAACCCGAATTGTATCACTGGAATCAACTTTCCGTCGACGTAACGCCGGAACGGGGATACTCGCAAAATGCCATCTTGATCGATAATACGATCTATTTCTATAACAACAATACGGCGGGCAGCTCTTTGTATGTGTCGGACGACGGCCAAAACTGGACAAATAAACCGTTGACCAACCTGCCTCCCTACATTTCGTTTAAAAACTTGTGCCTGTTGAACAATAAACTGTACCTGCTGGACGAAAATAACACCGTCTATATGTCGGGAGATTATGCCGACTGGTCTGAAAAGTACACCATTGCGGAAATGAAACTGATCAGCTTTTTGTTTGTATTGAACAACCGGCTTTGGGCCGTTGCCGAAAAGGACGGAAAGTATAAATTTGCTTCGACAACCGACGGCGTCGCATGGACTGTCGGCGAAAACTTACCCCAACATTTCCCCGTAGCGGATTTTGCGTCGCTGGTATTTATGTCGGCGACAAATGTGGAAAAGGCAATTGTTGTCGGAGGAATGTTGACCGACGGGGCGGTGACCGATAAAATCTGGACAACAGAGAACGCGGCTTATTGGTTACAAATGCCTGCTCAAAATTCGGTCGGAAAAATAAAAGGCGGAAAACTGGCTTTCTATGATAAGAAATTGCACCTGTTCGGCGGAATGGACGAGAACAATAAATTGCGTAAAAAGCAATACAATCTTTCTCCGGACGGGGGATTCGAGTGGCAGTTGCCCGACACAACCTATAATAAGTATACGGAACTGGTTGCTCCTCGTGCATACCAGTCGGTGATTGTGAAAGATAAACAATGCTATGTCATCGGCGGACAAACCGAAAACGCTCGCCTGTATGACGTTTGGTGCGGACGATTGAACCGCGCACAGTTTGCAAGACAGTAGAAAAACGAGGCAACCTTGAAAACAATCCCCTTAAATACAAATCATCAAATTCGTTTCAGGCGTTGGAGCCGCGCCCGATACGCCGTCTTTGCCAGTTTAAAAGGCAATGTGACGGTCGGGGTTGTGAGGTCTTCGATTGCAGATAGTTCGTTGCGGAAATCCTGCAACTCAAACGGATACCGGCGTGAAAATGTCCTGCTGTCCGAAGACAGACTGTTCGACACCGACGGTTCGGACAAAGAACAGAACGCACCGATGATGCTCGACAGTATTTTTGCCGTCAATAGAGCGGCGAATAGTGCAACGGGTAACGAAAGTCGAAATACTATAATTGACGCTCGACGTCACACCCTTTTAGATGCTTGAAACGGTCTTCCGGATTGTTTCGAGCATTTTTTTTATATATGAACAACTAATAACATCGAAAATTTAGACACATGAAGAAAAAAGCGATTGTATGCGTCTTTCTGGCGCTTATTTTCAGGCTGACGCCGGCACAGGAATATCAGTTATTGTATGACGATATTTCGGTAGCATTGAATGATGTAGAAGTGAATGGCAATCGAAACAAGCTCTATTCGGAACTGGGACGCATTTTGATTGTGGTGGACAAAAGCGAAATCGCCATGACGGCAGTGAAAAGCATCGACGAACTTTTAAACCTTGTCGGAGGCATCGACGTCCGGCACAGGGGGAATAACGGCATACAGGCCGATATTTCTATCAGGGGAGGATCGTTCGATCAGGTACTGGTACTACTCAACGGCATCAATATTACCGACCCGCAAACGGGACATTACACCATGGATATTCCGCTTGACATTGCAGACGTCGAGCGGGTCGAAGTCCTTCAGGGTTCGTCGGCAAGGGTATTGGGGCCGAATGCTTTTAGCGGAGCAATAAACATTGTGACCACCGAGAAAAAACAGCACGAACTCAATCTGCAAATGAATATAGGCAGTTTCGGCTATTTGTCCGAAAATCTGACAGGCGCATTGAGTTTTGAAAGATTCAACGGTTTTATTTCCGTTTCCCACAAAAAGTCCGACGGCTATCGGGAGAATACGGATTTCAGCCGCTTGAATATTTACTGGGTCAATTCGCTGAAAACAAAAGAAGCGGGTAGTTTTGACGCTCAATTTTCGATACAGCAGAAGTCTTTCGGTGCAAACGGATTCTATTCGTTGGCCTATCCGAATCAATTTGAGCATACGAAAACCGGTTTGGCCTCCCTCTCGTGGCATTTGAGCAGGAACAGGTGGCGGCACAGCGCAAAGGCGTATTGGCGTCGGCACGACGACCGGTTTGAACTTTTTCGTGCCGCCGAAAATGCCCCCGAATGGTACTCAGGCCACAATTATCATCAGACGGATGTGTCGGGAGGGAGCCTGTCGACGACTTATGCGGCTGCTTGGGGAAAAGCAACGCTTGGATACGATTGGCGGAATGAGCATATTTACAGCAATACATTGGGCGACGAAATGAACGTTCCCCGTCCCGTTCCGTTCGACAAAGAAGCCCGTTTTACCAAAGAGACAAACCGGTTGTTGTCGAACTTTTTTGTCGATTATGCGAAAAACGTCGAAAGATGGTATCTGTCGGGAGGAGGCGCACTCAGTTTCAGTTCCGATTTCGGCAGTCATTTGTACGGCGGAGTTGACATTGCGTATCATTTCACCGATGAATGGCGGGTATTCACAAGCGCTAATACGGCGGTACGCCTACCGACGTTCACCGATTTGTATTATCAAAGCGCAACGCAGACTGCGAATCCCGATTTGAATCCCGAAAAATCGATTACCGTCGAACTGGGGACGGAACTATCCCAAAACAGCTGGAAAATAAACGCAACGGCTTTCTACCGGATCGGGAGCGCGATTATCGACTGGGTGAAAGAACCCGACGCGGTGAAGTGGGAGAGTAGAAATCTGACAAACGTAAACGCTTTGGGGGGCGACTGTTCGTTTCAATACCGCCTCGACAGCCGATTTATCAACAGAATTTCGGGCGCTTATTCGGTTGTTTATTCGGACAAAAGCGCAGAGAATTTCGACTCGAAATATGCGTTGGACTATCTGAGACATAAAGTTATTTTAGGCGCCGGTCATCCGCTTTGGGCGCAGTTGGTACTTTCGTGGAACCTGTCTCTATTCGACCGTTCGGGCAATTATTCGGATATCAATTCGGGCGCTACGACCGACTATACTCCCTACTGTCTGCTCGACGCCCGCCTGCTGTGGCAAACAAAATGGCTGAACCTGTTTGTCGACGCCAATAATGTCTTCAACACCGAATATGCAGATTACGGAGGGTTACCCCAGCCGAAATTTAATCTCAACACAGGCGTCGTGATAAAAATAAAATAGAATAATAAGTAAAAAGTATTTGTACGAACAAAATATTTCCATATCTTTGCACCCGCAAAACAAATCGTGGGGTGGAGCAGTGGTAGCTCGCCAGGCTCATAACCTGGAGGTCGTGGGTTCGAATCCTGCCCCCGCAACAACGGAAGATCAACTTGAACAGTTGGTCTTTTGTTGTTAATAGGGTTTGTGTCACGCCCCTTAGAGAGAAGTCTCCCTTTCACATCGGCCGACTTCGGCGTCTTCCTTCCGGAAAGAGAAAGAGAAAGAGAAAAAGAAAGATAATTAGGTGGGGGAAGTCTCCCCCTAAATTTTCTTTTTCTTTTTCTTTTTCTTTATCTCCTTTCAAGGATGACGACAAGGGCTGAACGACATCGGCCGTTGGGGGAAGAGCCGCCAACCACACTACAACAATTCTCTGTGATAATCTCCGTCGTCGGCGACTTCTTTTATCAGTTCGCCCGTATGTGAAAGATACAAGTCGACTTCGACTTCGCCACGTTCCACCTCTGCAATATAAAACGGATTCCGGACGGGCATTTCGATGTAATCGACGTCGTCGATGCGCCAATTTGCGTAGTCGGTACCATTCAGGCCCTGTCTGACCACCGTCGGCACATTGCGCTCATACTCGGTTTTGGTCAATACCCATTCATTCTTTTTGGTGAACCAGACCTCTTTCTCATACCCGTTTTCTCTAAATTCGGCTACATAGAAACCTCGTTCCATTTCCCACTCAATGTGCGATACATGCGGATACATCCGGTCGAAAATGTCGCCGATAACATTATTCGGCGCTATCGACTTTTCGCAGGAAACGAACAGTGTGACTGAAAAGAACAGTACGGATACCGATTTGATGATTGTTTTCATGATTAGAACGACTTTAGTTGTTTTTAATTGATTGATTGGTTGGTTGATTGATTAATTGTCCGTTCGGATTTTTTTCATCTTCTTTCATCAGGAAAAGCGAAAGTTCTCTAAAAGTAGTCACCCACAGGCTATCCGAATGGTCCGACAGATAATTAACAAGCGCTTGATGCGATTCGGCCGAAACATCCAAATAATCGCCTCCGACGCCGTGAAAAACAAAAATGCCGAAACCATGTCGTTTCTCCACTCTTTTCACAAAATCGATCAATTTCTCGCCGCTATCTCCCGTTCCGGCCACAAACGCCGGTAGCCGGCACAAATCCGGCATATCCGCCCTGTCCACAACAGCGCGACTATCCCCCACCATTCTGGCCGCAATCACCAATTGTGAGTTTTTGAGCATTTCGGAATAATCGCCATCCTTCGTCTCGGTTTGTCCGCAGGGGTAGGCATACGTTCTGACGGTTTCACCGTCGATACAATAGAGATAATTGTTCATCATCGCAATTTCCTCACCAATACTGCCGACAGTATAACTCTCCAACACATACCGCTCGTCGTTCAGACTATCTTTCGACAGACAAGGATGATACATCGAATGATTGCCCAACTCATGTCCGGTGAGTGCGGCCATTTTCCACTCCGCAATTTCACGCTGCCTTATCCCCGCACCATGCAGAAAGAACGTAGCTTTCAACGATTTTTCGTCAAGCTGCGGAATAGCAACCCGAAGATGCGACGACAACGCATCGTCATAAGTGAGCACAATAGCCCCCTTCTTACCATTGGGCCATTCGACAGGCGTTTCACCAAACAAGCATTGGGCAACCGTCGATAATAAAAAGAGACAGGAAAATTTAGTAATCGTTTTCATACAAACTTATTTTTAAATGTAGTAACTATCATTTTATTGTCTTTCATATATTCCTAATCTTGAACGTACAAATAAGGCATAAATTGCGAAAGTCATCCTTTAAGAAAGAGAAAGAGAATTAGGGGGGGGAGGAGTCTCCTCCTTGCTTCAGCCCACCTGCGCGGTCTTCCTTGAAGAAAGAGATAGAGAAAGATAATTAGGGGGGGGGAAGTCTCCCCCTCGCTTCAGCCCGCCTTCGGCGGTCTTCCGCTACCCCCTCTGCGGGGCGCTGCCCCGCAACGCCCCGAAGATAGTGATTAGTGTTTAGTGATTAGTGTTT
>JAIRTG010000074.1 GCA_031255055.1 Prevotellaceae bacterium | reverse complement strand
AAAGTTTCGTATCTGATTATCAGAATAAACCCTGTAATTATTAATGGGATGCCTGATACTTTTGAATTTGCCGTTATTATCCCATCGCCTTAGTGTATCTTGACTAACACCAAGTATTTCTGCTGCTTCTCCTATATTGTAAAAGTTTTCCATACCTTATGAAACCTTATGCATGATTATGCAGCAAAGATAGATATATTTTCAGATATAAAAAAGGGAGAAAAGAATATTTGTGTTGCAAATGCATGAAAGGTATTGAAAAATGTCATGTCCTGAAATAGGTTCGCCCTGCTCGCGCAGGCTTGTAGCCTGTGTGTTGGACGGAACGAGCAAAAAACTTCTTTGAATAGTTTGAGTAATTGATGCTTTTCAAGCAAAGCACGGATGGATATCCGCGCCAGCGGAGGATTTTTTTATCAAGCGTATTGCCGTACAGTTCCGATTATTTCCCGTACTTTTGTATTTTCAATTTCAGATGTTTCACTTTAAGAAATAGAAAATTATGAAGTTACCTCATCCTATTCCTTATCAGGGAAGCAAACGAAATATGGCAGATAAAATTCTGCGATTTTTCCCTGTCAAGTTTGATCGACTGATAGAGCCGTTTGCCGGTTCTGCGGCTATTTCTATCGCCTCGGCTTTTTATTTTAAAGCTAATCGTTTTGTTCTTAACGACATAAATAAACCTTTAATAGACCTTTGGGACACGATTATCAATAATCCTCAATATATTGTAGGGCAATATAATGATATTTGGCATGGACAGCATGGAAACGAAGAAGAATATTATTACGAAATCCGTGATAGATTCAACGAAACACGACAACCCGAATACCTGCTTTTTCTTTTGGCAAAATGTGTGAAAGCGGCAGTGCGGTACAATACACAGGGAAATTTCAATCAAAGTCCCGATAAAAGACGTTTGGGACGCAATCCACGAATGATGCGGGACGATATTTTAGGCGCATCGCAACTCTTGAAAAATAAAACGGAAATTTACTCGACAGATTATTCCTGTATCCTTAAAGATGCAGCCCCCAATGATTTGATTTACATGGACCCGCCCTATCAGGGAACAGGACAAAACGGGGGATTCAACTATGCCGGGAATATTGATTTCAATGATTTTGTTATTTCACTTTACGAACTTAATCAACGAAGTATTCCGTATATTTTGAGTTTTGACGGTAGAACAGGCGATAAAACATTTGGCAAACCTTTACCCGACGCATTGAATCTGACTAAAATAGAAATCAATGCAGGCCGTTCTACACAAGCTACTTTACTCAGTCGCAAAGAATATACTTACGAAGCGGTCTATTTATCGCCATCACTTACGAAACTTATTGACATGCATAAAGTAGAACGGCAAAATTATCAACCCGAATTGTTTGCTTATGAGTAAAAAAATAAAATATCCGCAAGATTTTTTAAATTATATTCAGTCTATAACGAATAAACGCGCCAAAATTGTGATTGACCATATTTTGCAGTATGGATTTATCTCTACCGAAGATTTGGAAAACACCTACGGCTACAATCATCCGCCAAGAGCGGCAAGAGATGTACGTGAAGCAGGCATTCCGCTGGAAACGTTTAAAGTTAAATCGAAAGGTGGGAAATCCATTGCCGCTTACAGATTTGGCGATATTGCCCATTTACAAGTTAATCGAATTTCCGGCAGAACAGTGTTTCCAAAAAAATTTAAGAAAACTTTGTTTGATGTGTGCAACGGGAAATGTGCCGTTTGCAACGGAGAATTTGCAGAAAGATATTTGCAGATTGACCATAAAATTCCGTATGAGGTAGGTGGTGATATGAATGAACAACAGGATATTGCAGATTTTATGCTTTTATGCGCTTCGTGCAATCGGGCAAAATCATGGAGTTGTGAACATTGCGAAAATTGGAAAAATGACAAAAATGCGAATCTATGTCTTCAATGTTACTGGGGAAGTCCTTTGGATTACAGCCATATTGCATTAAAAGAGGTTAGAAGACTTGATTTACAATGGGAAGGCGAAGAAGTGAAAAATTATGATGCAGTAAAAGTTATAGCTGATAGCAAAAGCATTGAGATGCCTGATTTTGTGAAACAATTATTGGAAAATAATGTGCGAGAAGAAACAAACGATATAAACTAATCAATTATGGCAGGATACACACTTAAATTGAGTATTTACCTCCGCTCGCGCAGGCTTGTAGCCTATGTGTTGGCCGGAACGAGCAATAAGCTTCTTTGAATAGTTTGAGTAATTGATTGCTTTTCAAGCAAGGCACGGATGAATATCCGCGCCAGCGGGGGGCCAGCGGGAGCACTCGGGGCTGACTAAAAAGCCTCAAAAAGCAAATTTCACCCCACTCACAGAGCTTGTAGACAGGATATTTTTGGGAACTACTGACTTTTTAGTCGGCCCCTATATGGTTAGGTCGTTTGAAACGACAGCTTTAATCACTAAACACTTTCATATAACTACCCTGTAACTATCTGCTATTGTTTAATGTTTAGTTGAGATGCGTTCAATTAGAATTGAGAGATGCGCTCAATTAGAATCGGATGATGGATACCCTTATTTAGGGCACAAATCATACCCTTACCAGGACATGCATCATGTCCATTACTAGGACATGCATCGTGTCCATTACTAGGACATGCATCATGTCCATTACTAGGACATGCATCATGTCCTTACCAGAACACGCCTCTGCCCATTTAAATGGAACGATTCGTGCCATTAGAATGGAGAGATACGCTCAATGAAGGTTGAATCACTCATCACTAAACACTACACACTCATCACTCATCACTGTCTTTCGGGGCGGTGCGGGGCAGCGCCCCGCAGAGGGGGTAGCGGAAGACCGCCGCCGGCGGGCTGTAGCGAGGGGGAGACTTCCCCCCCCCCTAATTTTCTTTCTCTTCTTAGTGTTTAGATTGGTGTTTGGTGTTTAAACATGGCGAACGGTATTATCTCTAAATACGAATCTTTCGGGCGTATTTTGCATTTTGATTATTTAAATGCTTTTTCTTGACCGTCTGTTGTTTTTGACTTACATTTGCAACTCAACATCATTATATATAATGGAATATACATTTTATGACCTCTTGAAACTCATCGGATCGCTGGGACTGTTCCTCTACGGTATGAAAATTATGAGCGAGGGACTGCAAAAAGCTGCCGGTAATAGACTCCGTACAATACTGGCCTCGATGACAAAAAATCGTCTCATGGGCGTGTTTACCGGTCTTCTAATTACTGCGCTAATCCAATCTTCCTCTGCGACTACCGTTATGGTGGTCAGTTTCGTAAACGCAGGACTGCTCTCGCTTATACAGGCTATTACCGTGATCATGGGCGCAAATATCGGGACGACGGTGACAGCCTGGATTATCTCGCTGCTGGGATTTAAGGTCAGTATTGCCTCGGCTGCCCTTCCGCTAATGGCACTGTCTATCCCACTGATCTTTTCATCAAAAAGTAAACGCAAATCCATCGGAGAATTTATTCTGGGATTTGCGTTTCTGTTTTGGGGACTGAACCTGCTCCAAACAAATGTACCCGACTTGCAGCAAAATCCCGAAATCTTGCACTTTATTACCCGATTTACCGATTTCGGATTCGGATCGGTGGTGATCTTCCTGCTGCTCGGTACCGTGCTGACCGTTGTTGTGCAATCGTCGAGCGCTACGATGGCTATTACCCTCATCATGTGCAGCAAAGGATGGATCTCGTTTGAACTCGGAGCGGCAATGGTGCTGGGCGAAAATATCGGAACGACCATCACGGCGAATATCGCGGCTATCCCGGCAAATATATCCGCTAAGCGGGCGGCGCTGGCGCATCTGGTCTTCAACCTCTTCGGCGTGACGTGGATGCTGTGCCTGTTCTATCCCTTTGTCGACATGGTAGCGGGCTTCGTGACGCAGACCGGGCCGGGCGACCCGACTCAACTTACAGCGTTCTCGAATAGCCTGCCGCCCGAAACTTTACAGGCCGTGTCGACACAGGACGCCGACCTGAACCCGGAACTGAAAATGATGCAGACACAACTTTTCTCTTATCAAATCGCTACGTCGTATGGACTGTCTTTGTTCCACACAACATTCAATATCATTAATACTTTCCTGATGGTATGGGTGGTGAACTATATCGCCCGCTTTGTGTCGTTCGTGATCAAGAAAAAAGATACGGACGAAGAATTCCAACTGAAATATATTTCGGCCGGGATGCTCTCTACTTCCGAACTCTCTTTGTTGCAGGCTTGGAAAGAAATCAGCGTCTATACGGAAAGAACCGACAGAATGTTCGGACTGGTGAGAGACCTGTATGGCGAAAATAATGAAAACGAATTTGTTAAAAAATTCACGCGCATCCAGAAGTACGAAAATATCAGCGACCGGATGGAAGTCGAAATCGCCGATTATCTGACCAAAGTTGCCGACGGCCGACTGAGCGATGACGGTAAGTTCGAATTGCAGGAGATGCTTCGTATTATTTCCGAAATTGAAAGCGTGGGCGATAGTTGCTACAACCTGGCAAGGGTGATTATGCGTAAACGCGAAGATAAGTCCGTCTATACCGCCGAGATGGATTCGAATATCAACCTGATGATGGAACTGGTTGAAAACGCTCTCACGCTGATGAAGGAAAATATCAAGGAAAAGGACGTTGTCTCTAATGACGGACTGAATCGCTCCTTTAACGCCGAAAGCGAAATAAATAATTTCAGAAATAAACTGAAAACACAAAATATTAGCGACGTTAAAGAGAAAAAATATGACTATCAGGCCAGCGTTACCTATATGGACCTGATTATCGAATGTGAAAAAATGGGCGACTATATCATCAACGTGGTCGAGGCGCTGCAAGAAACAAAAAAAGAGAAAAAAGTCTAACCGCTCCATAGAAACAACTCATTCCGGCATCTTTGTTAATCGCAAAGATGCTTTTTTGTCTTCAAAACGGACTATTTATTCCTTGTAGCCCGATTCGCCCTGTTGATTTTAGACGCGCCCTGTTTCGTTGACCGCGCAACAGGTCTTGCCAAAACATTCAACCGCAAAATAAAATGAACTAAAATAAAATAGAAATGAAAAAACTAATCGTCTGCCTGCTGCTCATATCGGCCTCCTCCTCGCTTTTTTCGCAAGACGCGGGAAGGGATATTATCACCTTAAAAACAGGAAATACCTACACAGGTAACATCGTCTTTCGGAACGACGACGTGGTTCTGCTGCAAACCGACAGCGGAGAACGTTTCCAGTTCTTATTATCGGCAATCAAAGAAATCAAAAAAAGACAGCTTCCCGTCGAATCGGACAGAAAGAATGAAGGCAACGCCGAAATCACCGATATGGCGGGAAACGATCATCTTCGGATGCAGCTTATTGTTTCGGGCGGCGCGTCGTTTGCCGAAAAGTCATTCGACCTCCATCCTTCGGTGCAGGCGAGTCTGCTGCTTGCTACCGACGACCTCCTGGATAAACCGTTGACAGCGGGTTTTGGTCTCGGATACCATGCCGTTCTGACGAAAGAAAACGATGTTGTTACCCCCGTCCCCTTTCTGCCCCTGTTCGCACACCTGCAATACAACTTCTCGAAAGCCCGACATCGTCCGTTCGTCGGCTTCGACGTCGGTTATGCTTTTGCGCTTTCCGAAAAATACAAAGGCGGCCCGAATACAAAATTATCGGCGGGATACGCCTTCAACATGACGTACAAAACCGCTTTCTACGCCGGACTCTTTTACGGATTGCAGGGAATTGCAGCCGATTTGCACGAAGAATTGAATGGCGAAACGTACCAATATCTCGGAAAAACCGTCATCAATACCTTCGGGCTGCATATCGTAGTTCAATTTTAAAAACAAACACCGCTTACCTTCGATAATGCTTGTATATTGTTAAAAAAAGGAGAAGTCAAGGTTTAGTTCGCCGTCTAAATTGTAAATTTGTCCGTTTAATGAACGATAAAGACGAAATAATGCACACAAAATTCCTTCAAAAAACAGTTATCCTATCCGCTTTTTCATACATTCTACTAGTTCCCCTCAGCGTTTTTGCAAACGGAAACCTGTTGCCGCACAAGGGTGAACAAGACGATAGAGCCGCTACCGATTCGCTCGAAAAATCAACAATCGATTCCATTATAGACTATGCCGAAACGCTACAGAAAAGCCCCCACTACAAAGGCATAGCAGGCCCCAACTCCTTTAACCGTTCGGGATTTATCCGCCATGTTTTCTCACATTTCGGCTACAACATTCCCGAAACGGCGGATGAACAATCCACCGCTTTTTACCGATTAAAGAAAAATCAGATAACCAAAGGCGATCTTGTCTTTTTCGAGGGACGCCGCCAAAACGGACAAATAGCATATGTGGGCATCGTGGTTGATGCGAAAGGCGAAATCGGCGATTTTGATTTCATCCATGCCTCCGCCAAATCGGGTATCATCATTTCAAATTCGCAGGAACCGTATTATAAAAAGCGTTTTTTGAAAGCAGTCCGCGTGATAGTCGCAGGCAGAGGCGTCGCCGTCGGTGCCGTCGTAGCCGACGGCAATGTCGACACCATCAACAGCAACCATCAACAGATCATTCCTTCGGTACAGGTCACAGAATACGTTTCGCCGGCAAAATATCACCAAGTCCGCTCAGGCGAGACCCTTTCGCTGATAGCGAAGCGCTACGAAATCACGGTTGACGAATTGAAACGCAAAAACAAACTATCGACTTCGGTTATCGTTCCCGACCAACTGCTGAAAATAGTTGACGAAGAAAAAAGGCGCGAAATAGTACATCTCGAAAACTTTTCGCCCAACGACCTCTTCCGCGATACGATCTACATCAGGGCGATTGAAAAGGGCGACAACCCGCTCAAAAAAGTCGAAACCACACCCGCACCCGACGACGCCGAAGGACAAACAATTCCCGCGTCCGAAACTTCGGAACTGAAACATAAGGTGCAAAAAGGCGAATCTCTTTATATGATCTCCTTGCAATACGGCGTCTCTATCGGAGATATTGAAAAATACAACAAGCTCGAGAGCCACGATATTGAAGAAGGAATGATTTTAAAAATTCCCAACCCGTCTGAGTAAAAAGTAGAGATGATCCCTTTCGCCCATCTCCTTCGGTGAAGTACCATAGCACATTCAGTCCTTGTCGTCTTCCATCAAGAAAGAGAAAGAGAATCAGGGGGGGGAAGTCTCCCCCTCGCTTCAGCCGCCTACGGCGTCTTCCGCTACCCCCTCTGCGGGGCGCTGCCCCGCAACGCCCCGAAGATAGTGATGAGTGATGAGTGATGAGTGATTAGCAAGTTCGCCATGTTTAACAATTAATCGTTAATCCCTCGCTACCGCACGATTCCTATCGTGCGGTAATATAAAACATTGAAAGCTTGTTTCAAGTCATTATGTAGTACATAATACCACACGATGGAATCGTGCGGTAGCTGGGGTATCCATCATGCAACCTTAGTTGTATGCATCATGCAACCTTAGTTGTATGCATCATGCAACCTTAGTTAAGCGCTCCTCTTAACCTTAGTTGAGCGCTCCTCTTAACCTTAGTTAAGCGCTCCTCTTAACCTTAGTTGTATGGATCACGTTATTCGATTCGCTCGTCGCCCGTCAATGGTCGGGTACATTCCATTCTAATGTCACGATGCGTGCCATTCTAAAGGCACGATGTGTTCCATTCTAATGTTACGATGCGTGCCTTAGTAATGTCACGATGCATACAATTAGAATTGAGAGATGCGCTCGGTGGAATCGGATGATGGATACCCTTATTTAGGGCACAAATCATACCCTTACCAGGACATGCATCATGTCCTAGTAAAGGCATGCATCATGCCACTACTAGGGCATGCATCATGCCACTACTA
>JAIRTG010000246.1 GCA_031255055.1 Prevotellaceae bacterium | reverse complement strand
TCGCGCGTATCTATTCCGAAAATACCCGGAGTTTCATTTTCCTTTAGCCAGTTGCTAAGGCTTTTGGCGGCGCTCCAGTGGCTGTACTGATACGAAAAATCGGAAATAATCAAGCCGCTAACTTGGATTTTTTCCGATTCATACACTGTCGCCAGGTGATTCTCGACAAGGTTATCCGGGACGCCGTAGTTCCCGACGAGCGGGAAAGTAATCGTGAGTAACTGCCCCAGATAAGAGGGGTCTGTCAGGCTTTCGGGGTAGCCCACCATTGCCGTATTGAAAACAACTTCACCTGCAACAGGCTTTTCGTAACCAAAAGATTTTCCTTTAAAAACCGTACCGTCTTCGAGTACTAAGTGGAGGGATTTGTGAGTGTGCATATATTCTTGGGTAATTGAATCTACTATCCAAATTTGCGCAAAAGTACATTTTTCGCCTCTTTTCCGCAACGCGACGGTGCATAAAATCTCTTAAATAAGTGGTTAGTGATTAGTGATTAGTGCGGTGCACGGTTAATCGCTAAACACTAAACACTAACGGCGGTCTTTCTTCGGGAAAGAGAAAGAGAAAGAGAATTAGGTGGGGGAAGTCTCCCCCTCGCTTCAGCCCGCCTTCGGCGGTCTTCCGCTACCCCCTCTGCGGGGCTCTGCCCCGCAACGCCCCGAAAGACAGCGATTAGTGTTTAGTGATTTATAGCGAACTTGCATAAACACTAAACACTAAACATTACCCCCGTAACTCCTGATTTCGGGCTATAAGGCTATTTTTACCGTTTTTGTGCTGTGCGCCGCAGTTGCTCTGACCACGTAGATGCCGTTGGGCAGGTGCGACAGGTTCACTTGCCGACTGATCTCAAGGTGTGAAATGTCGACAACCGGTCTGCCCGACAGATCGAAGATTTCGACGGAAACGGCTTCGCTTGCCGACGACAGGATGAGAACGATTTTGCCGTTTTGTCTGATAGTGATGTCTTCCTGCCGTATGGTGTCCGACGCACCGACGGACGTGCCGGTCGAATTGGCCGGATTTTCTACTGCTCCCGCCGTACAGAGATTATTGGCAAAAGTCCGCGTTTTGCCCAATTGGTCGGTGTCGATGCCCGCATCTTTCAGATACTGCGCATTGCCGTAATTTAGAGCAAAAGATCCCTCTATCGGCGAAAAGCTATATGTCGTCGGATCGAAATCGTCGAAAAGCGTGCCGGGGGTATAGCCGTCGGGACTTGCATAAACAGGGTCGTTTTCGTTCGCAATCAATGAACGGTCGATATGTGTGACAGGCTCATTGGTAGCAAGCAGGTCGGAGGGCGTATTTCCTTCGACAACCGAGTTTCGGATGTTCATCGTCAAGGCGGCTACCGCCGTAATACCGCGTCCTGCGTTGTCCTTTATCGTGCAGTTGATGATGTTGACGGTTTGATTGTCGCTGAAACCGGTAATGGTTCCGCCGTTGCCGTTGGCGACCGAATTAGCCGTGAAGGTCGAATTGACAAAAGTGATTTCGGGATGACCTTCGGCTATATTCGCCGTACGCAAAAACACGACGCCGTAGAGTGTTTCGTTGCTCACAAATGCGCAATTCTCGACATGGATTTTTGCATCGGCCACCGCATTATCGGCATTTGCCCCGTACTGCTGTATCCGGATGATGCTTCCGTTTGTCCCTGTCGAAGCGTTATTTCTGAACACGCAGTTTTTGAGCGAAATCAGTGGTTTTTCCATCGACAGCGTGTTCATCTGTATCACGGCTCCCTCCTGCGAAGTGTTGAAATACTCAAAAATCACGTTCTCGGCTTCGAGCGAACCACCTGCCATCAGCAGAAATGCGCCGTTACCGTCGAATGTTGTTCCCATAGCGCCCGATACGGTCAGGTCTTTCAACTGTAGTACCATATCGGAACGCAGACGGAACATACGCGAGTTACCGTCGCCGGTTATTTTGGGATTTGTCCCCTCGACGCCCCGAATAACAAGCGTGTAACTATTTCCCAAAAACGGATATACTGCATTGTTCTGGTTCGCGACGGGATTGGAATAGCCGTCTATTTCGCCGCTCACATAAATAGTGTTATGTGCGTTTCCGGCCTGCGTAATCAGTTCGTATGCCCTGCTGAGTGTCGCTACGGCGCGGTCTGTGGCCGTGCCGTCGTTGGCGTCGTCGCCCGAAGCCGAAAGATAGACATTGTGTGTCGTTGTGCGCATCGGTTTGGCGCTGCCGTAGCCACTTGCGCCGTGTATCCACTGTGTCGCCTGACCGGTGAGCCACAGATAATAATCGCTACCCAGCTCATCGTCGTAGCCGATAAATTTTCCGTCGCCATTCAGAGGCGTATTGCTTGTCGTTTCGCATTTGAAAATGCAAGTACCTTCGTCCATTTCGTCGAACATCGCCACATAGAGGCTTTGTGCACCTGCATTTCTATTTGCCGCCACCTGTTTCCAAAAGAAGTTACCGTTTTCGCGCGGATAGTCGTCGTAGGGATTATTGTCACCGCCCTTCATATTCTGCCAACTGAAGCCGGGAAAAACCACCGGAATGTACGTAATGCCGCGTTTGTTGCACCAGGCGATGTCGTCGGGAACGGTCTGTGTGATTTTCGTCACGGCATTGCCCGTGCGATACCGCCCCACCGCCCAGGGCGAAATAATATCGACCCACTTTTCGAGCGAAGCGTGATAGCGCGTATCGGTGACGCAGTCCGAAATCTGTTCGCGCCAGTAATAGGGCGTACCAATCATGATAGAGACCTTTTTTGCCGTTTCACCTTTGATACTGTCGCACAGCGCCTCGAACCGGTCGGGGTCAAATCCGCGACTATTCACGCCGTAGCCCCAAAGTGCAAACACCGGCTTACCGTTATGGCGCAAGAAAGTGGGGTTTTTCGTCGGGTCGAAAAGTTTGAAGTTGTCAACAATCTCTTTCCAGTCGCTTGTAATGCGCTTGTAATCCGTCTCGTTGTTGATGCCGCCGTCGTACATCACGGCAATGGCGCGGTTGTATTTTTTTGCCGCTTTCAGTGCGTATTTCAATACGGCATTCACGCGGGTTTTTCCGGAGCCGCCCACTGTTTGCGATACGAAACGCTGTATGAAGACGCCGTCGATGCCGTGTTCTTTCATCCATTTGAAATGTAAATCGACCGTAGAAGAGTCGGCGCTGCTGAAGAGATAGGCCTGTGAGCCGTCGGGATGCACAAAGTCGGAAGCCTGATACTTCCTGGCGTATTCGCGCATATCGGGCCAAAAGTCGATGCTGATATGTCCCTGAGCGACCTGACCGCCGTTCGGATAATGAAACCAGCCGGCATTGACAGGGTCGCCCGGACAGGAAAACCAGCCCTGATAACCGGCCATAACCAAACCGTTGTAGGAGGTGTAGCGGCATCCTGTTTCATCATAAGTAACTTCTTGGGCGTATGAATTTACGCAAGGAACCAATAATAGAATAATGGCGGATAACAATTTGTATTTCATGATACTTGTTTGATGTTAATAATTAATTATCATATTAAATCCAAATATCGGAGTACAACGTTATCTCCGGCATTAATAAATCATTAAATAGCAGGGAAAATGAGAAAATTAGCGGTTGGTGAGGTGGTCGATGTATCCACCGGCGCGGATTTCCGAATCCGTACCGACACTAATCGCTATTTATTTTGAAGGTTTGATTTAGTTGTCGTATCTCTTTGAGATTTTTTTCAAATTTGTCGTTGATAGTTCCCAAAAACAAATAATAGCAATCGTTGCCAAAGAGGGTCTGTTGATAAATCATTTTATCATCGTTGGTTTTGATGATGATTTCAAAACCCGACAAGCTTGCAGATTCGACCGAGTGTATAGATTCAATCTCTTTGATTGTGTATTTATTCAACTCTTTTATCGAAAAGCCCAATTTATCTTCGACAGGTTTTTTTAGTACCTGTCTCGAAACGGTCAATGAACATTCGACAGGTGATTTTGAATTTTTATCGCTAATACCGCTAATATTATATCGGATAAAATCGTCGTCACGTTTCAGCAAAATAAATTCGGAATGGTCATTGTTTAATGAAAAATGAAAAATGTGTTCATTCGGCGGTGTTTCATTCGATGTGTTTTCAATTACTGTACTGAGAATAGCATTTTTAAGAGCCAAATCAACCTGATTTTTAAAAACATTAGGATATGAACCGCTGATAAAAAAAATCTCATCATCATTTCCCAACATCAATATATACTTTGTATAAATATTGCCAAAGATATTTTGTTCGGTCGTTGCAAATTTTGCAGGGATGTTATTAATAACAATATCTTCTATCTGTTTCACATTCAGGCCGTTTTCTTTGAGTTTTGTTTTTGTAAAAGTGAGAGACATTTCCTTATAAATACCGGGAGTGTTGACAATCATAATGCTTGCCCCTGTTTTGTCTTGCTGAAAACCAGTAAAAACAAAAGAGTTGGAGAATCCGTCCGGAGGGATGATGCTTATATTCGTTCCGACTATTTTTTTGTGTTGCCTGGTAACGACATTCGTAATTGTTTGCTGAGATTGCAATGTTGGAAAGACGAAAAGCAAAACAATAGGAATAATTGATTTAGGATTATGTAATTTCATAATGTTTGTTTTTTTTATATTTTGTTTCCATAGATAATCGAAATACATTTGTTATCAGCAGTTTGAATATTGTTTGTTTTGCTATCGCCGTTATCCTTTCGTTAAATAATTTACATGCCGTGTAATTCTATTGAAAAGAATTGCTGTGAAAATGAAAAAAATATTATATTTGTCACAATTTGAAAAAAGAAAATCGCAAAAAAACGACATATTTATTTACAATTATTCACGTTCTTCGGCAAAAATACAAAATTTTAGTCAACTAATTAGGATAAACGCTCACTCGTTGCCGGAATATTCTAATGAAGTTAAAGATATTGTAACAGAGTTGAAAAAACTTTCGTTACAAAAACTATAAAAAGGATGAAAGGTAAAAGATGATTTAGCTTTGAAAACTTTTGACCAATGCTTTACTTCAAGCAAGCATGATTCTATTTTATTCAAAACAAGCTTTGCCTGCATGTTCGTATTCAGGCAAATTTTTTAAGGGAGGGAGTTTAATTCTTTTACGGCAGATGATTTCCATTATACGTGATTTTTCTTATTGTACTGTCAAAAGTATGCAACTGGAAAGTTAAATGTTATTAATTCCGAGTGTTACAAATGATTTTCAATAAGAATAATCACTCAGACAGCTTACACAAAGGTTTTCATGAAATTTCGGGATCAAATATCCTTGATTTTAATCGAACAATTAACTTCTATTGGGGCTTTGGTGCCCAAAATAAGTCAAGGAAGAAATTGTTTTTTGGTGTGTTTTGGAATTATTGTTACCTTTGCACCGTTTTATGAATAGATTTGGTTAAAAATCCGAAAACTCGACTCCCATTATTTGGAAGTCTATTTGTTTTTTTGTTCATTTTTTACCGAATGATATTTCGTTAAATTATTGGTTAATAAATGATTTTGCTTGTTTAGTGACAGGGGTAATATTTTGAGGCATTTTTTGTGTTTAATAAATTTTGTCATACAATTAAATGGTATTACTTTTGTCCGATTAAAACTGACTTTTAATAAATAATACATTCGTAAATTCAGAAATCAGAAAGCAATAGGTTTTTGAGTATATAGTAATTTTTATAAATAGTTAATATGAAAAAGAAAAACTGTTTTTTGTTTGTTTTCATTTTTTCTCTGTTTGTTGCAAATTTGTTTGCATCTCAAAATGATAAAGAAAATAATGATTTGAAGAAAGGAATGTTCAAAGCTCCTCAAGCACTTGGTCCTGAAGATATCATTTTTGTGAATACCGGTGAAATGAATATTGCCGGGTCGCAATTAGGATCGAATGGTGGTGGTGGAGTCATTTACATTCCTCAGTCTGTGCAAATGTTGGATGAAGCCGGTGCTTCTCAAACCAACGTGAAAGTTGTTCTTAACGGTGACTTGTATGTTGGTGGAAATTTTTACCAAGATACGAAAGGTACCGTATTTGAATTAGGTACGGATAAGACCGTAACCGATAATGAAGGTACAGTTCATTTTATAGATTATGTTGGTCCGGGCATCAACGGTACGGGCATCAACGGTAGTAAGCATGAAATAACTACTACTGCTTTGAGTAAAGATCCGGATTCTTTAGCCGGTTATGATCGTTATCGTGAGTATATCGCTTTCCCTCACGTCAGGATTGAGACCAACGACAGCATTGTATTAGATGCTCGAATGGGGATGGATGCTTTACATGTGAAAAAAGGAATTCCTGATTCAAAAGGAACGCTCGTTTTAGAATCGGGTGTGTATAAAAGTTCTACGGGTAATGAGTGTGTATACGACGCTTCGCTTCGTATTTTTGGGGAAGGAAACTCCGAAAGTTTGGTAGATGAGAGCGCTGTTATTGTAAAAAAAGATGTGTCTAAATACAGGGTGCCCACAGGTGCTCAGAAGCCGCAGCTTTTTCCATTTGCGACGCCTTTTAAAAAACAATTGGCGGGTTACTTTGCTGGAAACTGGGTTAGAGTACCGACTATAGATGTGTCGGATAATTACCATACCAAATACGTGTTGGGTAACAAACCCCAAGATGAGGATGATCCAAATAATAATAAGATTGCCCACGATCAATACGAAAGGTATGCATTGCGCTATTTGAAACCGGGGAATCCGTACTTAATAAGATTACGTCCTTCGGATTTTGACTATTCCACACTGAACGGTGCAGACGATTTATCTGTAACAAAGGGTGGTAGTAATAACTTTGACAAATACAAAACTAACAAATTTGTTTTTAATGGAAGTCCTTATGGTATTACGCAGGATGAAGCAAAGAAAGAATACAAAGAGCAATTATTTGCTGATGATGCATTGTTGGAATATGAATTCAAAGGTTTCGTCCCTAATTCCAATAAGACCTTAAATTGGGTTATCGGTAATTCTTATACTTGTCCTATTTCTTTAGACAAATTGGGACAGGGCATGCAGAATGCAGAAGGTATAACTTTTTCCAACACGGTATACATTTACAGTTTTGGTTCGCAGGGCTATGTGCCTGTAAAAATATACGATGCTCAGCAGAGTATTCTACTCACTCTTCCAGATGTTGGTATACCTGCAATGGGCGTATTTATGGTAAGAGTATCCAAAAAAAGTACACCATCATTTCCCGGTAAGCCATTTCGCATTGACAAAGGGATGTTGATGCATTCAACAACGGATAATAGCTTGGTAGATTTTACGGGTAATAACGGCAAGAAACCTGCTCCGTCAAAACTCGAAAATCAGGTACGGTTAACAATGACCCCGGAGAATAATGACTTTGTATATGACAAAATTGCTGTAGGGCTGAGAACCGATGCTTCTTTGGGCAACGATAATTATGATGCCGAGAAAATCTTCAACAATGTAGATGATGGGTTTCAGTTATATACAGTTTCATCAAGTTTGACGAAACTTTCCATCAA
>JAIRTG010000145.1 GCA_031255055.1 Prevotellaceae bacterium | reverse complement strand
CGTTTATTTATTTCGTCGATTTCGGGTTTCAAAACACGCATTTTCGCACTCGACATGTATGATTTATACGTCATCGGGAAAATGATTATTTTGATAACGATGGTCATCAGTAAAATAATGATACCGTAATTGCCGATAAAGCGTCCGAAGAAGTTGAACATCGGGATAATCAGCATCCTGCTAATCCATCCGAAAATGCCCCAACCGAGCGGAACAATATCCCGCAGTTTCAGTTTCAGGTTTTTGGGTACATCGTTGTCGTATGCCTTTAGTATTTTATATTGGTTCGGGCCGTAATACACCCTGAAAGTGCTCGGTTCTTTACCGGTAGGGTCAAAGGGCATGACCATTTTTGATGCGTACGATTTCAGATACGGGCTTGTCTCATGTTCGACCGTACTCATCAGCGAGGCGGATGTAAAAGCGTTGTTCGCAATAAGTATCGTGCTGAAGAACTGATCTTTGAAAGCAATCCATTTGACACGGTTCGAGAGCTTTTTCGAGTCGTTTTTCGCGTTGCTCATTTTCTCCATGTCGTCCGATTCGTATTTGTAGTGAATGGCCGAATACTGCGATTCAAACTTGCGTCCTTTTTCCTGCTGACGTATTTTCGCGTCCCACTCCATTTCAAGATAATTCGTACCAAGAGGCATCACCCTGTTCATGTTGTTCGATTTCATCCCGAAAGCCAGCATATAATCATTGGTCGGCAGCGTGTATGCAAAATCGATGTAAGCGTCTTTTTCGGTGGTGTTGAGACGGAGAATCAGTGTTTGAGCGCCCGATTCGTCCTTTTTTATATCCGCTATCGGTTCAAAATACATATTTTCCGTGTTGACAATAAGGTTTCCGTTTGTTATCAGCGTGAAATTCATGCGACTTTCCTCTCCCTCGAACAGTATCAGGGGCAGAGAATCATGTGTTCTGTAGTTTTTCAATTCCGCCGAATAGACCGTTCCGCCTTTTGTACTGATAGCCAGTTTTATCAATTCGTTTTCGAGCGTAATAAGTTTTTCTTCGCCCGTTGCCGCAGCGCTGAATTCACCGAAAGCATTCGCCAACTGTCCGCTGACGCTCGCCGAGTCCGTTTCGGTAACGGTATTGCGTTGTTCTTCCAACGCCGCTCTTGCCGCTGCTTCGGCTTCGGCACGTGCCTGCTGTACCAGTGCGATAGAATCATTGTACTTTCTCTGACGGGCGATTTCCTCTTCGCTCGGGCGGTTCAGTAGCCCGAATCCGATAACGATAACCGCAATTAAAAGAAATCCGATAACTGTGTTTTTATCCATAATTTACGTTGTAAACCGTCCGTTTGAGTTACACCAACGGTGTGATAGGGACGAATTAAGATGTTCTGTTTTATTTATTCAATTTACTCAATCAATTTTATTTATCCTCAATCGCCGCTTTGATAAAGCTGATAAACAGGGGATGCGGCTCAACCACCGTACTGCTGTACTCGGGATGAAACTGCACGCCGATATACCATTTATGCGATTCGAGTTCGATTATTTCCACCAGGTCTGACTCCAGATTGATACCGCTGCAAATCATACCGTTTTTTTCAAATTCATCGAGATACTCGTTGTTGAACTCAAAACGGTGACGGTGACGTTCGCTGATATGTTCTTTTCCGTAGATACGACAAGCTTTCGTACCCTTTTTAATTTTACACTTATAAGCGCCCAGACGCATACTTCCGCCCAGATTGAGCACATTTTTCTGTTCGTCCATTATATCCACGACATTGTGAACCGTTTTTTCATCTATCTCGGTACTGTTGGCATCCTCATAGCCGAGCACATTGCGTGCAAATTCGATCGACATTGTCTGCATACCCATGCAGATACCCAGACAAGGGATGTTATTTTCGCGTGCATATTTCAACGCGGCGAATTTCCCGTCCATTCCGCGCTGTCCGAATCCCGGAGCGACGATGACGCCGTCTACATTTTTCAACTTTTTGGCAACATTTTCATCATCCACTTTGTCGGACAGGATCAAATCGAGTTTCAGTTTCCGGTGATTGTAGGCCGAAGCGTGAATCAGCGATTCGATAATCGACTTATAGGCATCCGGAAGCTGCACATACTTGCCTACCAGCGCAATTTTGACTTCCTCCTTAGCGTTTTCGAGTTTTTCGACAAAGGCTGTCCAATTGACCATATTCGCCGACGGAACCGCCGACAATTCAAAACCCATTTTGGTCAGCACCACTTCGTCCAATTTTTCCAGCTGCATATTCAGCGGAACGCGGTATATCGTCGGCACATCGATCGACTGCATCACCGCGTTCGGCTCCACATTGCAAAACAGCGCCACTTTTCTCCGCATTTCCTGTGAGATGGTATGTTCGGTACGCAAAACGAGCACATCGGCCTGTACTCCCTGTTCTTGCAGCGATTTTACCGAATGTTGTGTCGGTTTTGTTTTCAGTTCCTTGGCGGCGGCCAGATAGGGCACATACGTAAGGTGGACAATCAGGCAGTTTTTACCGAGTTCCCAACGCAGTTGGCGCACGCTTTCGATGTACGGAAGCGACTCAATATCGCCGACAGTTCCGCCGATTTCCGTAATCACGAAATCGAGCTGTCCTTTACTGCCCAGAGCTTTGATATTTCGTTTTATTTCGTCGGTGATATGCGGGATAATCTGCACCGTTTTCCCCAGATAATCGCCCCTTCGCTCCTTATTGATAACGGTTTGATAGATTCGTCCCGTCGTAACGTTATTTTCCCTGTGCGTCTCCACGTTCAGAAAACGCTCATAGTGTCCCAGGTCGAGGTCGGCTTCGTGCCCGTCGACCGTGACATAGCACTCGCCGTGTTCGTACGGATTGAGCGTTCCCGGGTCAACGTTAATATAAGGGTCTAATTTCTGATTGGTTACGGCAAATCCGCGGGCTTGTAACAGTTTACCGATAGAAGCGGCAATAATCCCCTTCCCGAGTGACGACGTCACTCCGCCGGTCACAAAAATATACTTCGTTTCTTTCACCTTGTATTACAGTATTTCTTAGAATAATTAGAAAATTAGTTTGGAATTATGTACAAATAGTTTTTGTGATGAACTGTCGGTTGGTTAGTTGTTCAAATGCGGGGAGTAAACCATTCTGTGTCTCACTTTTCGATAAACTATATCCATTTTTAAGTGCGCAAATTTCCAAAAAAAAAGCGGATGTAAAAATAAAAAATATCCTAATTTTAGTAGTTAATACTTCGTATTTGATAGTAGCGCAATCGGCTGTTTAACCGCAAAGGGCGCGAGTGATTAACGATTAGCGATTAGTGATTAGTGATTAGTGTTTAGTACAAGTTCGCTAAAGAGAAAGAGAATTAGGGGGGGGAAGTCTCCCCCTCGCTACAGCCCGCCGTTGGCGGTCTTCCGCTACCCCATCTGCGGGGCGCTGCCCCGCAACGCCCCGAAAGACAGTGATTAAATAGTGATTCGTGATTAAACACGACGAACTTGCACGAAACACTTGTCCGAACTATGATTCTTGTGCTTCGGATTGATTGATGTGATGAAGCCCCCCCGTTTTCTCACATTCAACTCAACATGCTTCATTAGGTGTACTATCCGACGGACAGAACGAGCGCAGGTCGTGACGGAAAAGGAAGGTGCGGATACCCGGAACTGCCATTTTGTCTCTTTTAGCGAGGACGCTGTCAGTAAAAGCGAGGACGTTGTCAGTAAAAGCGAGGACGTTGTCAGTAAAAGCGAGGACGTTGTCAGTAAAAGCGGAAACGTTGTCAGTAAAAGCGAGGACGTTGTCAGTAAAAGCGAGGACGTTGTCAGTAAAAGCGAGGACGTTGTCAGTAAAAGCGGGGACGTTGTCAGTAAAAGCGAGGACGTTGTCGGTAAAAGCGAGGACGGAGGTTCTCGGAGAGTGGACGGAGGTTCTCAGAGAGTGGACGGAGGTTCGGGGAGAAGGTCGATTGTCGGTAAAGGAGGGGAAAACCTCGTTCCGAACGTTTTTAATCAGCCGCTGTATGGTTAGGTTGTTTGAAACGACATCGCACGACCCCATCATCCGCAAGGGTTGAATATGAATAACCACAGGCGCAAACCCCGTTCCGACGGTGGGACGTCATGGTGTACCGGACGGGGCGTTGCGGGGCGGAGCCCCGCTGAGGGGGTAGCGGAAGACCGCGCAGCGGGCTGAAGCGAGGGGGAGACTTCCCCCTCCTAAATTTTCTCTTTATCTCTCTTCAAGGAAGACCGCTGCCGAAACAAAAAAAAGCAGGAAATGAATTTCATTCCCTGCTCTATCATCAAATAATACAAACGGAATTGCCTGCTTTCACAAGTAAACAATCCCTTTTTCGATTCTATTTTTTAGTTTTTAGTAGTATGATTTACAAATTTTTTTTTTGACGATTTGGCTGCAAACGTACATAAAAATTTGTTATGTGCCAAATTTGAACGGTTGCGCTGCGACCAAAAAAAAGCAGGAAATGAATTTCATTCCCTGCTCTACTATCAAACAATACATACGGAATTGCCTGCTTTCACAAGCAAACAATCCCTCTTTTAGATTCTATTTGTGATTTTTATATGATTTACAAAATCTTTCTTTGATGATTTGGTTGCAAACGTACATAAAAACTTGTTATGCGCCAAATTTGAATGGTGGAAAAGTTGTATTTCGACAAAAAGATAGCAGGAAATGACCAATTTCACTCCCTGCTCTCCTCTCAAACGAAGCGGAATCGGCTACTTTCACAAGCAAATAATCCCTTTCACATTTAATAGTTTAATAAATAGAATGATTCATCAAATCTCTCTTTGATGATTTGCTTGCAAACGTACATAAAAACTTGTTATGCGCCAAATTTGAACGGAGCAAAGTTGTATTGTGAAAAAAAAAGCAGGAAATGACCAATTTCATTCCCTGCCCTGTTTTCAAAAACGAAACGGAACCGTCTGCTTTCACAAGCAAACGAACTCCTTTATTTTATCAAATTTAAAAATAAAAAAAAAAAAAAACTTCATCAAATCTCTCTTTGATGATTTGGTTGCAAACGTACATAAAAACTTGTTATGTGCCAAATTTGAATGGTAGAAATGTGTTGTACTGTGATAAAAAAAGCAGGAAATGACCAATTTCATTCCCTGCCCTGCTTTCAAATGAAGCGGAACGGCCTGCTTTCACAAGCAAACAATCCCTGTTTTATTTTAGTCAATTAGTAACATGTTTCATCAAATCTTTCTTTGATGATTGGGTTGCAAACGTACATAAAAACTTGTTGTGCGCCAAATTTGAATGCCGGAAATGGTTGCGCTGCGAAAAAAAAAGCAGGAAATGACCAATTTCATTCCCTGCTCTAATCTCAATCGAAGCGGATTTGCCTGCTTTCACAAGCAAACAATCCCTAATTATTAATACAAAATAATACGAAAATATCATCAAATCTTACTTTGATGATTGGGCTGCAAACATACATAAAAACTTGTTATGCGCCAAATGAACGCCGGAAATGCGTTGCGCTGCGAAAAAAAAAAGCAGGAAATGAATTTCATTCCCTGCCCTGCTTTCACATGAAGCGGAACGGCCTGCTTTCGCAAGCAAACAATCCCTGTTCTGATTATAATATGTTTCATCAAATCTTTCTTTGATGAAACATTTGCAAACGTACATAAAAACTTGTTGTGCGCCAAATTTGAACGGTAGAGATGCGTTGCGCTGCGACCAAAAAAAGCAGGGAATGAATTTCATTCCCTGCTATCAAACAAAGCGGAACGGCCTGCTTTCACAAGTAAACAGTTCCTTCCTTTACAAAATATTACATCAAATCATTTTTTTTAAGGAAAAAACGAGCGCTTTGAACCGGAGGCGCTTTTCGACTGTCGTCAAAATATGGCTTACTTGTCGGTTTCAATCGTTGTGCCTCCGGCAGGCGCTTTCTCTAAATTATTTTTATTGTTTGTGGTTTCAAATTCTTGCTGTTGCCGCTCCGAAAACGATAATGATAGCTGTTTGTATGATTGACGTTCGGCCCGACGGGTTCGGCGGCGGCGGATGACTGTGTTTAATTTATATACCATATCCGGGGTTTTGTTTGATGTTCGGATTGGCGTTTATCTCGCCCGATGGAATGGGTAGTACTATTTTCTCGAAATGCTGGTCGAATTTACGTGTTTCGGGCGTCAGCAGGGCCGAGTTGTGCGACTTCCCTTTTCTTTCGATGGTTTGGTTGTTGCGCATGGCGTCGTAGAAGCGATGCCCTTCGCCAACCAATTCTTTTCTCCGTTCGAGCAGTACCCTGTCCAGTGTCACGACGCCTTTCAGTTCCTTGTTGGGGTTGGCCCGCTTGACTATTTCGTTCAGATATTTCAGGGCGTTGCTGTTGTCGTTTTCCTTTACGGCGGCTTCGGCGGCTATCAGATAGGCTTCGGCCAGTCGCAAGACGGGAATGTTTGCATTTTTGTAGTCGGGAGCGACGTATTTCTGCAGATAATCCCTGTTCGGCTTGAACTGTTCGATGATTGTGAGCCGTATATCTTTCGGGTCTTTTTTGATGAGATCCATGTAGTCCGTACTCAAACTTATATCGTCATAGCCGGAACGGTGCATCAGATAGCCGATGAACTCTTTGGAGTCGGAAACCTCGCTGGTCTGGTTTATCAGCGTGAAAAGAAACTCGCTTCCCGTGTCTTTTGACCACGCGGTGGGATATTCGTCGGTCGAAAACAGACGGTAGCCGTCTTTGAGGGCTTCTGCTATCAGATTTTCTGCCACCTGAAACGCTTTCCGATTCTGTTCGGTGTAGAGGTAGGCACGCGAGAGCAGCAACTGATTTGCATACCAGTTCAGTTTGAGCTGTTCGCTACCGGCGCCTGTCCGTTTGTGTTTTGCGATGTAGGTACTTCCTTCCGTCAGGTCGTCGATGATCCGGTTATAGACTTCGGCAACCGTGTTCCGCACCGGTTTGGCGTCGTTCGGCAGCCTTTTCGTGACGATGGGTACGCCCAACGAAGCGCCTTTGTCTTTCGGATAGGGCATCCCGTAGACTTTCACCAAATCGAAATGCGCCATCGCTCTTGCCGTCAATGCCTGTCCGCGTACGTCCTGCAGCGTGGGCGACATTTGATCGCGGGTGAACCGGTCGGTGTATTCGATGATATTGTTTACGTTCCGTATCGTGTAATAGGGATAGTACCAGAAGCCGGCAGGCGAGTTGACGGCGTTGTGACTGAAAAGGTAGTAGTTTGCCACCCTTTTTGTGTTTCCTCTTGCCTGCATGTCCTCGCCTTTTGCGTCGGCGTAATAGGTGAAACGTGCTCCGTAGTATTGATAGTTGCGCAAAACGGTGTAAACTCCATTCATCGCATAGACCGCTTCGGTGTCTGTGTTGAGACTTTTTTCTGTTTCGACGGCATCCTGCGGCGATATTCCGTCCAGCCAATTGTCACCACAACTTGTTGCTATCAAGCCGGTGATTAAACATAACAATTGTATTTTTTTCATGGCAGATTCTTTTTTTTAAAACTAAAATTTAATGTCGAGACCAAAGGTTAATGTTTTCATTTTCGGGGCTTCGAAGTAGACGACGCCATTTTTCGGTGTTTCGGGGTCGTACATGTCGTATTTGGCAAAGGTCAGCAGATTGACCGCAGAGAAATAGGCTCTCACGTTTTCGAGCCGTATCTTTTGCACCCATTTTCCGGGAACGGATACGCCGAAAGTGAGGTTCTTCAGTCGCAAATGGTTGGTCGAATGGATGCGCCGCGAGTTGACAACCTTGTGCATGGCGTTCGGATTACCCATCATGAACAGTTCCATGTTGGTTCTGTCACCGGGGTTTTTCCAGCGGTTGCTGTAGATGGCCGAAATGGCATGTTCCGATTCGACGCCTCCGTGTTCCAGTCGCTGTGCCGCGTTGTCATACGAGTAGCCTCCCAGTGAAAATGTCAACATGAAGTTGAGGTCAAACCATTTGTACTTGAATGTATTTGTCCATCCGCCACTCAGTGTGGGATCCGCACCCTTGTGTACGATGTAGTTTGCTTCGTTGGGATTTTCGGTTATCAGCCGGTTGCCGTCTTTGTCGATGCCGTTCTCGCCGTTTACGTAGTACCGGGCATAACCCGATTCGGGATTAATCCCCGCAAATTCTTTGACGTAAAACATGTAGTAGGGCAGTCCGACTTTCCGGATGGTGTAGGTACCGACAATTTCCTGTTGTCCGCCCAGGTCAACGATCTTGTTTTTGTTGTGGCCGAAATTCAGCGCCGAGTTCCACAAGAAGTCTGCCGTCTTGAAGATGCCGGCGTTGATGCTGACTTCGATGCCTTTGTTGTTGACCTTCCCGATGTTGGTCAGCATGGAGCTGAAACCGGTTGTTCGCGATAGCGGCATGTCTAACAGCAGGTCGGCCGTGTTGCGATTGTAGAACTCCACCGTTGTGGATACGCGACCGAAAAGGTTGAAGTCTACCCCGATATTGAGGTTGTGGTTTTTCTCCCAACTCAGCCGCTCGTTGCCTATCTGATATTCCAACATGCCGGGCTTGCCGTTGTAGGCATACTTGAAACCGACAAGACTCATATAGCCGAAGTCTTCCGAAGGCTGTGTGCCGTTTGTACCGAAGGAGGCGCGTATTTTTAAATCCGTCAACACATCGCTTACCGGTTCCATGAAGCTTTCGGCCGTCGGCCGCCATGCCGCAGAGACAGACCAGAATGTACCCCAACGACTGCTCCGGTGTAGACGTGAAGTGCCGTCCAGACGGAGACTGCCGCCAAAATAGTACCTGTTGCGATAGTCGTAGTTCAGGCGGCCTATGTACGAAAGCAGCCTGCGCGTTCTTTCATTGCCCGACAGGGCGGTGACGTTGGCGCCGTTCGATAATTGAGGCTTGTCGACGGTGGCAAAATCTTTCACCGTGCCCGCAATGTTGGTTCTTTTGTACTGTTCGACTTCATAACCTCCCAGCAGATCCAGATGATGGAAGTCGTTGAAGGTTGCGTTATAGGTCAGATTGTTTTTCCAGACAATTGTTTGATACTGGTATGAGTTGGCATTCAGGACGCCGTTGTCCCTTGCGCCGTCCGTTGAACGGGGGTCCGACCATCCGGAGTATTTTGCGTTCATCTGGTCGAGACTGAAAGTGGTGTTGAAGACCAGTCCGGGTATGAATTTGTAGTTGGCAAAGACGGTATTGAACGTGCGATTGGCCTGTTGCCGTTTATGATTCAGGTCGAGTTGCGACTTTGGATTCCGGTTGTCGTTGGCCAGAAAGTGGATGTTGTATGTTCCGTCCTCGTTGTAAATCGGGTCGGAAGCCGACACTTTGTGACGGGTAGCATAGACCGGCGAAGTGTATGTCGATCCTTCGGCGCTGCCGCTTTGCTTCAACAACGAATAGAGGATGTTTGCGCCCAATTGCAGTCGGGGCGTCATATCATACTTGACATTCAGCCGTCCGGTGATGCGCGAAAAGTCCTGCTGACGGATGATACCTTTCTGGTTGGTGTAGGCGGCCGACATGTAGTAGGACAGTTTTTTGTCGCCTCCCGACGCCGAAAAATCGTAGTTCTGATACGGCGCATGTCTTCTGAACAGTGCCGCTTCCCAGTCTTCCCATCCGCTCCAGGGGACGGGGGCGTATTTGTCGATATCGCCGTCGGCATAGGCGGTTGCTTCTTGGGGTGTCTTTCCGTTCAGGTAGATGGCCTGATTATACAGTCCTTCCCATATTGTAGCTCTTCTTTCGGGGCCGTCCATCACCTCCCGGTAGCGTGTCGCGTAGTCCGAAAACCCCCAGTCTCCTTTCAGGCTGAAAGCCGCTTTGCCCTCTTTCCCCGATTTAGTAGTGATGAGTATAACGCCGTTTGCCGCACGTGAACCGTAGAGCGAGGCTGCGGCAGCGTCTTTGATGACGGTGATATTTTCGATGTCGGAATTGTTGAGTGTCGACATGATGTCTGTTCCGCCGTCGATGTTGGTACTGATGCTCGAAAGCACCGGCACGCCGTCGATCACATACAGCGGATTGGTGGAGGCGTTGAACGACCCGACACCTCGAATCATAATGCTGTTGCTGCCGCCGACGGCGCCCGAAGACGATGAGATTTGTACGCCCGGAGCGCTACCTTGTAGGAGTTGAGCGAAGCTCGTTGCCGGAATATCT
This sequence comes from Prevotellaceae bacterium, assembly GCA_031255055.1. Taxonomy (GTDB): domain Bacteria; phylum Bacteroidota; class Bacteroidia; order Bacteroidales; family Paludibacteraceae; genus JAIRTG01. The sequence goes on along the minus strand of JAIRTG010000145.1, from coordinate 2,104 downwards.
TCCATATTTTCCACTTTTACGGTGGAGGCCGATCCTGCGTAGGCCGACTTTTTGAATGTACCGTATCCCGTCACAACCACCTCGTCCAGGGTGAGGTCGTCTTCTTTCAACACAATCCTGACGTGTTCGCCCGTCCTTACCGTCGTTTCAACGGTGGCGTATCCGATAAAAGAGCAGACCAGGGTAACGGTTTGTTGTGTAGCCGGCAGTTCGAAACGCCCGTCGATGTCCGTAATAGCGCCCTGCGTCGTACCTTTGACAAGCACATTGACGCCGATTAGCGGTTCACCGGTATCGTCAACAATAGTTCCGGTGTATTGTTTTTTTTCCTGCAGCGGGGATGTAACGGTAGCACGACTTTCGACCGATCGGGCAACTCCCGGCGTCGGAAAGAAAAAGAGGACACAAACGACCAACCATTTATAGTCGCTCTTTATAGTCGTACTTTGTTTGGTATTTTTCATGTTTCAATTAGATAAAAGGTTTATTTCAGGTGATTTATTGAGTTGTTTGATGATAATTTGTCTATTATTGCGTTGTCCGTCGATCATTTCGTCCGTCCGACAGTTTGTTTCGTATCGGTATTTTGCCTGTTCCGACAGTTTCAAGTTCCGACGCTGCTTGTCAACCGTATGTATTTTGATCGTTTTGTCCGCCGGCGTCATTTGCGAAGTATCCTCCTCCCTTGTCGGCAGCAAGGCTGCAATCGCGACGGGAACAAGCAATACCGCCGCATAGCCGACAACGATCTTCAGAAAATAGCGACGCTTGAAAGCTCGAAAACGATCGTTGAGATATTTCCACGCCCTGTCTTTATTGAACAGGGCACAAGCGCGGTTAAATTGTTCGATATTCTCCATATCGGTAATTTTTTGAAAAAGCGCTTCATGTGCCGGTTTTTCATTTCTCCACAGGCACAGTTCATCCGTCTGCCCCTTGGCGGCGGATGCCGACAACTGTTTTGAAATCAGGTCGGCAATATGAAAATAGGTTCCGTTCACTTGTTTTTGGCGCATGGTGCTCTATGTGCTTTACTGAATAATAACAGTCGAACACAAAAACAGGGGGTATCGGGCCGTAAACTTTTTTCGAACCGTTTCGTCACTGGCGGCGGAAAAGGGACGAAGGGCGCACGTCGTCAGACATTCAGAAAGAGGAAAATAAGGTAATAATATTCTTTCAGGGCGTCGCGTAATTTTCTATAAGCGATTTTTTTGAGCGAGCGTACATTTTCGGTCGAGACGTTCAATTCTTCGGCGATAGCGGCATTACTCATTCCCTCAAACGCCAGCAGCATGATCGCCCTCATTTGTTTCGGCAGTTCGTCGATAGCCTTCATCAACATTCTGTAGGTTTCTTCTTCGATGAGATGGTCTCTAAAAAACTCTTCGGTAGCCTTTTCCCGGAGCGTTTCCTGATACTGATTCACGACATTGAGGTGTTCGAGTTCGTTGAGGCACCTGTTTCGGATGGAGGTATAGAGGAACGATTTTATTTGGTGGAGGAATGTAAATTCGCGGCGCATTTGCCAGAGTTTGATAAAACAGTCCTGCACGATGTCGTCGGCCATCGACTCGTCTTCGACATACCTGTTAGCAAAGATGCACAGGGGGATATAAAAATTGTCGAACACATTTCGAAATTCCTCCTCGTGCGCCAAATGAACCGTGATGCTTTTCTGCGTTAATTTCATGTTTTGCTGACAGTTTAGGAGCAGAACAGGCGCAGGACCGATTTATCGGAACATCGATGGCGTCGGCCCTGCCGTCCGCCCGAAGACAAAGGTACGAATAAGGCGAAGTTGTCCCTGAGCGTAAAGCGGTATGATTTAGCGTCAAAAGCCCAAAACCGTGAAAAAGATTGACCGTATCAAATGACAATGCTGAAAAATATGCAATTCTTGGTTCGTGATTAGTGATTAATGCGGATTCGCTACGATTAATCACAAAACACGAAGAAGAGAGAGAAAGAGAAAGAGAATGAGGGGGGGGAAGTCTCCCCCTCGCTTCAGCCGCCGTTGGCGTCTTCCGCTACCCCCTCTGCGGGGCGCTGCCCCGCAACGCCCCGAAGATAGTGATTAGTGATTAGTGATTAGTGATTAGTG
>JAIRTG010000101.1 GCA_031255055.1 Prevotellaceae bacterium | reverse complement strand
AGTCCTGATAGTTCAAATACCGTAAAATCAATATCCCTTGAAAAATAAGTTTTAAGTTCACCTGTGATCATTTTTTCTTTACTGGTATTAATTCCTAAAGCCATAGTACCGTAGCTTGTTATACTGACTTGAGAATAACTCGCGGTTACGCACAGGATAAAAATAATAATAAATAATATCTTTTTCATTTTCTTTTGTTTATAAAATTTATCCAACATTTTAATGTAGAACTCTCGTCTTGATTTTTTTCAATTGGCTGCAAAATGTTCTTTTTGTCCTCTTTTTTGTCTTTTTCTAACTCCGTAACTCTGTTATGCAATGCAAAAAAGCCTTTAAACAGAACAAAAAGCTCCTATTTTTCGCTCCAATCAAAAAAGTCAAGACGAGTTCTAAAACTAAATCGTTGTTCCGGATGTCAAAGGTACAAATTTTTGAGAGCAAATCCCCCCGCTGGCGCGGATATCCATCCGTGCCTTGCTTGAAAAGCAATCAATCACTCAAACTATTCAAAGAAGTTTTTTGCTCGTTCCGACCAAGACACGGAGGGCAAGTCCGCGTCAACAAGAGGCTACAAGCCTGCGCGAGCGGGGGGTAGATGAGTGATTAGTCCCTCTCTATATTTTGTCAAGTGCAAAAAAGGAATCACTTTCGGCGCAGCCTTACAAATACTATTCATAGCAGATAGTTACAGGGTAGTTATATGAAAGTGTTTAGTGCAGATTCGCTATGATTAATCATTAATCGTTAAACACTAATCACTAATCACTAATCACTATTTAATCACTGTCTTTCGGGGCGTTGCGGGGCAGAGCCCCGCAGAGGGGGTAGCGGAAGACGCCGTAGGCGGCTGAAGCGAGGGGGAGACTTCCCCCCCTAATTCTCTTTCTCTTTCTTTAAGGAAGCTTGCACCGTCGAATCCGGTGGTCATGCGTGGTATACAAAAAAAAGAGCGGAAAATCCCGCTCTCTTTTATATATCTGCCGGTCAATACCCAACCGTTTGGGCTACGACGAACTGATAATTTTCATCCAGACCGAGCAGTTCAAGTACGGCTTGTTCTTGGGCGCCGGCGCGGACAACGGATTTCAGTCCTTCCGATGCGCAATACAAATACACGTTTTGGGCGCAGTGTCCTGCGTCGAGCGCGGCCAGATAGATGCGTCTTTCGGCCGGCACTCTGCTATACTTGTGGTAGTCTGCGATGAAAACCAGGTTCAGCGGAGCTGTTTCAACAAAGGGCTGTAGGCCGGACAAAGCACGATGGTCGCCTGCTACAACAGGGGTCAATTCGTGCGTTTCGGGGATGTACTTGTAGACGCCGTTGGCTAAAAATACATACGTATCCAGCGGGTATATTGCCATCGCCGAAGGTACTGTGCGTTTGTTTTCTCCGGCTCTGTTGATGCCGTTTGCCGCCCAAAGAATTTCGGACAAGTGTTCCAATGAGAGATTTTTATCCGAAAATTCGCGATCGCTCTTCCTGTTTTGCATGGCGGTGAGCAATGGTTGTCCGCTTTCGACTGCGGGAGCCGTCAATTTAATTGTTTCAAACGTTGTTAAATCCATCTCGGTAAATGTTTTTTCTACTTTAGTTGTTTCTTCCTGTGTTTTTGCCGGTTGCTGGCAGGATGTCATAAGGAACAATAAGCTCGAGAGAATAAAAAAATGATGTTTCATGATTGTAAATTATTTTTTAAAATTATTCCCGCCAAAAATACAACAAATTCGTATACTTTTGCGTTTTTACCGATGGATTTTTCTTAAAAAGACTGAATTTAAATACAATACACAAATGGTAACTAATTTTTTCTTTGCACTAACCGTCACTCTTTTTGCGGGATTGAGTACCGGTATAGGAAGCGCTATCGCTTTTTTTGCAAAAAGGACAAATACGGCTTTTCTTTCTACCGCTTTAGGTTTTTCGGCAGGTGTGATGGTTTATGTGTCTTTTGTCGAACTTTTTCCTTCGGCCGTCGAACTCGCCCGACAGAGCGCCGCGGAACAGCCGGAATTGAGTGTCGTACTCGCATTTTTTGTCGGTATCGCGTTCATTTTTCTAATCGATATGCTGATACCTTCGGGTGAAAATCCTCACGAAGCGCACCTGGTGGAGGAGATGCGGCAGGTGCCGCAAAAAAAATCCATGACAAAAGAATTGAAAAGAACGGGCATTTTGATGGCGTTGGCTATCGGTATACATAACTTTCCGGAAGGTATTGCCACTTTTACGACCGCATATGTCGATCCGTCACTGGCGTTGCCGATTGCGGTGGCTATTGCCATTCATAATATCCCCGAAGGGATTGCGGTTTCGGTGCCCGTTTATTACGCCACAGGCAATCGCAGGCAGGCATTTTGGCTTTCGTTCTCATCGGGGATGGCCGAACCTGTCGGCGGTATTATCGGTTATCTGATTCTCCTGCCTTTCCTGACGTCTTTTTCGCTCGGTTTGGTCATGGCAGGCGTTGCGGGGATTATGGTTTTTATTTCTGTCGATGAACTGATTCCAGCAGCCGAGAAATACGGAAAGCATCATCATGCCATTGCGGGGTTTGTGGCGGGGATGGCAGTCATGGCCGTCAGTTTGCTGGTGCTGTAATCTCCCCCGTATGGGATGATTGTGTCATGAGCCTTATCGATCGTAAAATTGAATTTCAATATGAAAAATATGTCATATATACCGATAAAACCGAATAAAAAAGGATTCACGGAGTTGATGGATATTGACCTCCGGAATATTGTACCGTTTATCAACCGGAAGTTCTTTTTTCGCGCATGGCGTTTGGGCGGGAACTATCCGGGGATAGCATCCGTCTGTGATTGTGGGTCGTGTAAAACGTCGTGGTTGATGACGTTCGACAAAGCCGAACGCGACAAAGCCGAAGAGGCGCTGATGCTCTATCGGGATGCGCAAGCCGAATTGCGGACGTTTTTGAACGAACATTGTATCACCGTCAACGCTGTGCTGGCCATTTATGATGCCCGTTCCGAAAATGATGATATTATTATCGACACAGGTGAGCGGGTCGTTACCATCCCCACATTAAGGCAGCAAACGCCTTCGCTCGATGGATATTGCTATGCGCTGTCCGACTTCCTGTCGCCGACAAATGACTATATCGGCATTTTTGCAACGACGGTGCATGGTGCTGAAAAATTGGCGGAAATTTACGAGTCGGAAGGTAACACCTATCGTGCTATTTTGGCGAAAACGCTTGCCGACCGTCTGGCGGAAGCAAGTGCGGAATACCTGCATTATCAGGTGCGTACAAAATATTGGGGTTATGTTCCCGATGAAGCGCCGGACGTGTCTCGAATACTGAAGGCGCGGTATCAGGGCATTCGTCCTGCGGTTGGCTATCCGTCGCTACCCGACCAGTCGGTCATTTTCGACTTGGACGCCGTTGTCGACTTTCGGAAAATCGGCATACGGTTGACGGAAAATGGTGCCATGTATCCCAATGCGTCTGTGTGTGGGTTGTATTTTGCGCATCCGGCATCAAAATACTTTATGGTGGGAAAAATTGATGATGAACAATTAAATAACTATGCCCTCCGCCGTCACAGGACAGCGGAGGAAATGCGAAAATGGCTCGTCGGAAATATAAAATCCGACTTCTGATCTGGGCGCCGTGTGGCAACGCCGCACCGACGAAGAATTGTGTTTTTAAGAGAAAATCCGTAGATTTGCAATGTAATTGTCCAAATGATAAGTGATTCTTTTTGAGGAATATAAATTTTTTGATCATCAGTTTCCCGAACCACAGTATTTAGGAGCAAAACACACTCATTTGTCATGGATTAATCAGTTTATTCCCGAAAATGTAACTTCGGTACTCGATGCTTTTGCCGACTCTCAATCTGTAAGTTTTCTCTTCAAACAGTTAGGATTGAAAATCTGTACAAATGATTTTCTAAGCTTCAACAATAAAATAGGACAGGCTCTTATCGAAAATAATTCTCAAAGAATAGATCCGAAGATTTGGCTGTTTTATTTCAACAGTCTCCTCAAAAAAAAATGTTCACGCTGATGGAGGATGTTTTTACCGGTATTTTCTTTGAAAGAGAAGAGGCGGTTTTTATTGATAATTTCAGGGCTAATGTATTACTGCTGAATAATCCGTACAAACAAGCTCTCGCATTGGCAATCATGAATCGCAGCTTAACGCGAAAAATAACAATGGGACATTTCGGACATACTCAAGCCTTAGTTTACGCGAATGACCCCGAAAGAATAAAACGGAATCGCAGTTTGATTCAACCAATTAAAGATCTATTTATAGAACTTTTGCCCAAGTACAACAATGCGATATTTGACAACGGACAATCTAACCGAAGCTTCAATGAAAACATTATTGATTTATTGCCGAATCTGTCAAATATTGATTTAGTTTACTTTGACCCTCCATACTGCAACAGTCACGCTGATTACCAGGGATTTTATCATCTGCTCGAAACGTATACCGAATATTGGAGAGATAAAAAGTTTATCAACGGGATAAAGCGATATGAGCCGCAACGTCATAGCGGGTTTGATAAGAAGAGTGAAGCAATAAATTCTTTTGAGAAGCTGTTCGAGCTGTCAAATGATATTCCTTATTGGCTGATTAGCTACAATAACCGCAGTTATCCGGACATTCAAACATTTGAAAAAATGATTTCAAAATACCGCAATGTGAGAGTGGAGTACAAGACTTATCAAAACGGAAGAGGCGGAAAAGGAAGTGTAGCCGGAAGTAAAGAGATTTTATTTGTTTGTTCGCCCCTAAAAACGTATTCGGCATCAACTACCTGTAAAGAATCGGCACATGAAAGACTTTAAATATTGGGATAATCTGCACAGAAACGAGCTTTTGAAGGAGTTCGGCAATGATCGAACCGGTCTATTGTGGTTGAAACTTAAATCCATCATAAGAGTAGAATTGGTGAAAGGATTTTTGAATTTTTCGGGATACGAAATCAGCACAAAAAAACAGCGCGAAAATTTTCAGGTATTGTTCGATTTACTTTCAAACGATGTCGAAAAGTCTCACAAACTATTGAATGAGTACATATTTACAAGTTGACTTTGAATTCAAAGGCAAGCCGCACGGGTTTTCAGCGTTGGCAGATGTGATTTTTGTTGTGAAATGAAACAGACATGCCGGTTGCCGAAAACAATGGTATGTTTATCTGAACTATGGCACATCTGTCTTTTGAATTGGGGCGCCGTGTGGCAACGCCGCGCCGAAACAATTTGAACGGGTAATTTATTTCCCTATCCCCGATTTCTAATACCTATAATGTTCGGGCTTGTAAGGTCCGTTCGGATTCACACCAATATAGTCGGCCTGTTCGGGAGTAAGTTCGGTCAATTTTACGCCCAACAATTCCAGGTGCAGTCGGGCTACCTCCTCATCCAGGTGCTTCGGCAGGCGGTAAACGCCGATTTCATACTTTTGGGTAAACAATTCAATCTGCGCCAACACCTGATTTGTAAACGAGTTACTCATCACAAAAGACGGATGTCCCGTAGCGCAACCCAGGTTAACCAGTCGTCCGTCGGCCAACAGCAGGATACTATTTCCTGCGGGGAAAATATATCTGTCCACTTGCGGTTTGATGTTCACATGCTTGATACCCGAATAATTTTTCAGCTTATCCACCTGTATTTCATTATCGAAATGACCGATATTACAAACAATAGCCCCATCCTTCATTTTCTCCAGATGTTCAATTCTGATAATATCCCTGTTTCCGGTAGTTGTCACATAAATATTCCCTTCGTCCAACGCCTCTTCAACAGTGGTCACCTGATAGCCCTCCATTGCCGCCTGCAAAGCACAAATCGGGTCTATTTCGGTAATCATCACACGGGCGCCGTAAGCCTTCATCGAGCGTGCACAACCCTTTCCCACATCGCCATATCCGCAGACCACCACCACTTTTCCGGCCAACATGATGTCCGTTGCACGCTTTATGCCATCGGCCAAAGACTCCCGACAGCCATACAAGTTATCAAACTTCGATTTCGTAACCGAATCATTCACATTAAACGCCGGAAACAACAACTTCCTTTCTTCCATCATCCGGTACAGACGATGTACCCCTGTGGTCGTTTCTTCGGATACCCCGCGTATTGCGGGAATCATATTCTGCCAGAACCGGCCATTCTCTTTCCGCACACTTTTCAGTATTGCATACAATTCGCGCTCATCCTCGCCTACCCCGGCCTTGTCCGTACCCTCCACATTCTTTTCCATATCCGCACCCAGATGAATCATCAGCGTAGCATCCCCTCCGTCGTCCACAATCACATTCGGCCCCTGCTGATTATCAAAAGTCAACGCCTGCAACGTACACCACCAATACTCGGCCAGCGTTTCCCCCTTCCAAGCAAAAACAGGTACGCCAGCCGCAGCAACGGCCGCGGCGGCATGGTCTTGCGTCGAATAGATATTACAACTGCACCAGCGCACTTCGGCCCCCAGATCAACAAGCGTTTCTATCAAAACGGCAGTCTGAACAGTCAGATGCAGCGAACCCGTTATACGAGCGCCTTTCAAAGGCCTGTCGCCCTCATATTTCCGACGCAATGCCATCAATCCCGGCATTTCTTTCTCGGCCAATTCAATTTCTTTTCTGCCGAAATCCGACAGAGAACCATCCGCAATTTTAAAGGGAAGGTTTGAAAAAAGTCTTTCTTGCATAGCTATAAAATTTATTTTGTTAGAATAACGGCGCAAATGTACAAAAAATAACACGATAAAATAGTTAGCCAATTGCATCCGTAACATAATACAAATTACAATACCTCTACTATTTCACGAAGATTTTGAATTATCTGCCATCAAAATGCGTTACATTCGATTTATTAAATTTACCTTTGCGACAGTGAGAACAAAATTGGCAAAACCGTCAGGTATTGTCCGAAAATACAACAGGAAACAAACAAATCAGGCGTGATTAAAACCCGTTTTTAACCACATCAACAACGTCATAGACACAAAAAAACAAATGAAAAACAACATGAAAAAAACCCGCTTATTCGTTATGTTATTACTCATAGCGCTTTCTTTGCCGACTACAAACGCACAAAACAGTAAAAAACAGCAAAAAAACAGGCAGCACACCGCACCGGCTATTCGCTCAACAACCGACAGTGTAAGCCTTGCCCTGGGCAAACTGATCGGAAACGATCTGCTACATTACATTGAATCACTACCGGAAGAAAACATCAACATCGACCTCTTTCTCGACGAATTTCAAAAAACGCTGAAAAAAGACACCCTAAACACCTTTTTCACCCTGAACGACGCCGGTCATTTTTTTGAACTACAGATGACAGCCGCGGCGGAAAAACAAAACGAACGTCGGAAATCAGAAAACGCGGACTTTTTAGGACAAAACGCGAAAAGGCCCGAAGTGACCGTCACAGAAACCGGACTGCAATACGAAATCATCACCCTGGGCGACGGCCAAAAACCAACATCCAACAGCGTCGTAACTGTCGACTACGAAGGAAGCCTGATTGACGGAACGGTATTCGACAGCTCCCTCGAAAGAGGCGAACCGATTTCATTCGGCCTGAACCAAGTCATACGCGGATGGACGGAAGGCCTGCAACTCATGCCCATCGGTTCGGAATTCAAATTCTATATCCCCTCACAACTCGGCTACGGAGACAGAGCCGCAGGAGACAAAATACCCGCATCCTCCACACTGATCTTCTACGTCAAACTATTGGACATCGCAGAATAATCCCCCTCCCATTCCAGCATGAAAAAGCAACACCCGACATACGCCATAATGCTACTGATAGCCCTGATTGCCACCTTATTTTCATGTCGCAAAAAAGCCGATCGTACAGCCCCCAACACACTACTCAAAAACGAGAAAGACAGTATCAACTACGCATACGGTCTTTTGTGGGGAAACTCCACAAGGAACACCTGCTTCGACAACAACAAAGATGAAGAAAAAATCAAAGACTTCATCAACGGCTTCAACAGAGGCTCCAAATCCGGCGCATCGAACGCTCACGCCTATCTGCTCGGTATGGACATTGCAAAAAACATCCAGCAAAAAGAAGAAAACGGCATTCTGAGCGCCTCATTCAAAACCAGCAAAGACCTGATTCATCAAGGCGTCGTCAACGCCATACTGAACAAAGAAAGACTCATCCACCACAAAGAAGCCGTGATATTCTATCAAAAACAGCTCGAAAACACAGACCTGCCGGTAACATTCAAACCCACAACCAAGATCGACCAACCCACACCTCCCGCAGCAAAATGAAAAAAGCCATTCTTCACCTTCCGCTACTCATCATAGCAGGCATCATGTCCGGCTGCAACGAGTTCACCGCCAAGGCGCCGGATTTGGACTCCGCGACAGACAGTCTGAACTACGTCACAGGACTGATCTATGGCGATCAAGTCAGCTACGAACTGTTTTCGGGACACGAAAATGACGAAGAAGGCATAAAATCATTTTTCATAGGCATGCGCGAAGGCTTCAAAGACGACTTCAACGAAGAAACAATATTCCCCTACATGAGCGGAGTCAATCTGGGCGTCAACGTAAAAATACATGAAATCAGCGGCATTTTCGGCGACTCGAGCATCATCTTCGACCGGCCGCTACTGGCGCAGGGAGTCATCGATGGGCTACACGGCGAAACACCTCAAATGACACCCGAAGAAGCCGAACGCTACCTGAACGCCATTTTCAATAAAAAACAACAACACGGCTTTCGAGCAGCACAACGACAACTGGAAAAAACATATAAAGCCAACAAAGAAGCCGGCGAAGCATACCTCAGAGAGAACGGGAAAAAAGCAGGAGTAGTTATCACCCCAAGCGGACTGCAATACAAAGTATTAGAACGAGGAGACGGCCCCCATCCCCAAGCGAACGACATAATAAGAATACACTGCAAAGTATCGACAGTCGACGGCACAGTACTTAGGCATTCCATCACCGACACACCCTTCGAGCTTCAGGCAAACAGTTTCATCAACGGCTGGACGGAAGCATTTCTACAAATGTCCGTCGGTTCCAAATGGCTCCTCTACATCCCTTACAACCTGGCATACGGCGCATACTCACCCACGGACGAGATAAAGCCCTTTTCGGCCCTCATTTGTGAAATAGAACTACTATCAATCGTGACTGACTGACGCCACGAAGAAAGATAATTAGGGTGGGGGAAGTCTCCCCCTCGCTTCAGCCCGCTGCGCGGTCTTCCGCTACCCCCTCTGCGGGGCTCTGCCCCGCAACGCCCCGAAAGACAGTGATTAGCGATTAGTGATTAAACACGACGAACTTGCATTAAACATTAAACACTAAACACTATTTAAACACTAATCGCTAATCACTAAAAGAGCGCCCACAACCCGCAGATCAAAGCAATCCTGTAATCAAGAAAATCAAGGTTCGGACATTAACAAGGTTCGGACAACGGGCGCAAAAAAAGCCGACCCATTGCTGAGTCGGCTTATCACTAAACAGTAATCACTATTTAATCGCTAATCACTATTTTCCGGATAGCTTCGCCGTTGGCGGTCGTTATCCCGACAAGATACACACCGGCGGCCAAATCGCTCACGTCGATTTCCCTGTCGACGGGCGAGGCGATTTGTTTCACCTGTTGACCGCTCAGGTCACGGATGACAACCCGTTCTATCGCTACGGCCGACCGAACGTACAATACATTCCGTGCCGGATTGGGATAGACAACCACCGCAGCATCGGACAGTGTCGGCGACTCCGACGTGTCGTCCAACCCTACCGCGAAGACGGCAACATATGTCTCATTTGCTGTTACGATTATCAAGCGCGGATTCTCCGTGTTTTTATCCTGCCATCGATCAAAGTGATAACCGGATTTGGGACTGGCTATAAGCATAGCCTCCTCACCTTCGGCATACCTTCCTCCGCCGTCAACGCTTCCCCAATTCGCGTTGTTCGATCTTACGGTTATCTGATAGGTTTCTCCTGTATTTTCCTTCGCAAACACGGCCGTAAAAGTCATATCGCCTGTGACGGTGACAATACGCGGGTTCTCGGTAGTGTTATCGTCCCATTTCACAAACCAATAGCCGTTGACGGCGGCGGGCGTCAGCACAACCTGCTGACCCTGCGTATAAGGGCCTATGGGGTTGACGGTGACCGTACCCCAGTTTTCGTTGTTCGATGTTACCGTCAGCGTATAAGTAGGTATTCCTCCGTTTGACGCAAACTCGGCCTCGAAAGACATATCGTCTATAACGGTGACAGTGCGTGGATTTTCGGTGACATTGTCGTCCCATTTCACAAACAGATAGCCGCCGACGGCGTTGGCCGTCAGCACAACCTGCCGACCATACGTGTAAGGGCCTGCGGGGTCGACGGCAACCGTACCCCAGTCGGGATTGTTTGAGTTGACCGTCAGCGTATAAGTCGTTTCTGCGCCGCCGGCGGCAAACACAGCCGTGAAAGTCATATCGCTTGTAACGGTAACAGTGCGCGGATTCTCCAAGCTGCCGTCTTCCTGCCATTCTACAAAGTGATAACCCTCAACAGGGGTTGCCCTCAACACAACCTGCTCTCCCGACACCACCATCGCTTCGGAAGGATTTACTGTTCCCATGTTCACGCTACTTTCGCTTACCGCGCCGATTACGGTAAAAAAGGTCGGCAAGATTTGCAATTTTTTCAGTTCTGGAAATGTTCCGTCGGACGTCATCGACCAATTATAGGTAAAATCCCATCCCAGCGTAGTCGTTAGCCACGACTGATTTTGGAGATCGGCAAGAGTAGCGTCCCGGCCGTTCTTTCCGTTTTCATCCGTGCCGCTTATCAGGCTGCCGTTTGCCGAAACACCGTTGGCATAGCAATCGGCATACCTGCCATCGGCGTCGCCGCCTATCCGTCCGGTAGATGTCAGAGAAATATCGTTGGTTGTGATTTGCGTACCGGCAACAAAGCAATTGAGGACAATTCCTTGGTACCCGCAAATGCCACCGGCATAAGGTGCATCGGAAGCAGAAGAAGAAATATTTCCGGTATTATAACAATTGGTTATTATGCCTCCACGTCCGCTAATGCCGCCATGCGAACCGGAAGCAGCAATATTTCCGGTATTATAGCAATTCGTTATGGTGCCTCCGGTTATTGTGCCTTCATGTCCGCCGCCGCTAATGCCACCGACCTCAGGTCCGGAGTTCGCAAAAGCAGCAATATTTCCGGTATTATAGCAATTCGTTATTGTTCCACCTTCATAACGACCGGTAATGCCACCGGTAGCGCCACCCTTAGAACTCTCATAAACAGGAGAAGAAATATTGCCGGTCTTATGGCAATTGATTATATAGCTGTAGGCATTCTCTCCGCAAATGCCGCCGGTGTAGATTAGATAAAAATGAGTGGTAGGATCGGGAATCGCTATTTCAGCGTTATTATAACAGTTGTTTATTGTACTGTTTTCGGTTATACCACAAATGCCGCCGTAATAATATTGAAATACATAACTATCAGTATAAGAATAAGAATACGTATGAATGCTTCCGGTCACTCCCAGATTCTTAATCGTTGCATTTCGGATCCGACCGAATATTCCGGTTCTCTTCACGGCTATTTTGTGTCCTTCACCATCAAAGATGCCGCTAAAATATGTGGTATTATTATTTCCTACCGAAGTAGTAAGGGTATCGTTTGCGCCCGTCAAATCGCGCGTCAGGCGAAAATACAGACCGGAGTAGTGTTGTCCTCCGTTTACATTATCAGCCAACAGCTCCATATCGTCTTTGGAGGAAATCAGATAAGGATTTGCCGCCGAACCGCTTCCCATGAAAGTTTGCATCTCAAACACGGCCGTCAGCGTCGTATCCTGCGTAACGGTAACCGTGCGCGGATTCTCCTCGTTACCGTCTTCCTGCCATTGCACAAACTTATAACCCACGGCGGGTGCTGCCCTAAACACAATAGACTCTCCCCCCCGCACTGTCGTTTCGGAAGGAGTTACTGTTCCCATGCCCGCGCTACTTGCGCTTACCCGGCCATGTACCAGGAAAGTAAACTTTGCAAATACGGCCGTAAGAGTTAGATCGCCCGTGACGGCAATCCGGCGCGGATTCTCCCGATTGCCGTCTTCCTCCCATCGTACAAAGTAACAACCGTCGGCGGGGGTTGCCGTAAACAGAACCTGCTCACCCAACGCTGCTATCGTGTGGGAAACAATCACGGTTCCCAAGCCCGCGCTATTTTTGCTTACCGCGCCGGCTACGGCAAAAAAGGTCGACACGTTTTGCAGTTCCGGCCATGTTCCGTCGGACGTCATCGACCAATTGTCGGTAAAATTCCATCCCAGCGTATTCGTTAGCCACAACCGGGTTTGGATATTGGCAAGCTTGGCGTCCAGGCCGTCCTTTCCGTTTTTGCCCGTGTTGCTTATCCGGATGCCGTTTACGTAAACACTGTCGGCATAGCAATCGGCATAATAGCTGTCGGTGTCGCCGCCTATCCGTCCGGTATATGTCCGGGAAACATCGTCGGTTGTGATTTCCATCGCGGCAACAAAGCAATTGGCGATAATTCCGTTACGCCCGCAAATGCCGCCGGAATAAGAAGAAGCAGCAGCAGAAGCAGCAATATTTCCGATATTATAGCAGTTGGTTATTGTGCCTCCTTCTCCACTAATGCCGCCGCAATAAGAAGGAGAAGAAGCAGCAGCAGCAGAAATATCTCCGGTATTATAGCAATTGGTTATTGTGCCTCCGAATCCGCAAATGCCACCGGCATAAGATGCATCGTAAGCCGCAGCAGCAATATTTCCGGTATTATAGCAATTCGTTATGGCGCCTCCGACCTCATAATGACCGGCAATGCCACCGGCATAAGAAGTACTTTCAACGTTAGAAGAAATACTTCCGGTATTACGGCAATTGATTATATAGCTGTTGGTAGTCTTTCCGCAAATGCCGCCGGTGTTTATCTGGTAGTCAAAGGCACCGGCTGTGGAAGCCGCTATGTCAGCGTTATTATAACAGTTGCTTATTGTACTATTTTCGGTTGTAGCACAAATGCCGCCGGCATAATAATGATTCTCATAAGAATAAACATACGTATGAATGTTTCCGGTCACCCCCAGATTCTTAATCGTTGCATTTCGGATTTGACCGAATATTCCGGTTCTCTTCACGGCTATTTCGTGTCCGTCACCATCAAAGATACCGCTAAAATATACGTCATCACTATTTCCTACTACAGTAGTAAGCGTATCGTTTGCGCCCGTCAAATCGCGCGTCAAGCGAAAATACACACCGGAATAGTTTTTTCCTCCGTTCACATTACCGGCCAACTCATCCATATCGGCTTTGGAGGAAATCCGATAAGGATCTGCCTCCGTACCGCTGCCGGTGGTGCCGCCGGGGATCTTCTCAAACACGGCCGTGAAAGTCATATTGTCTGTGACCACGACAGTACGCTGGCTGTCGGAGGAGTTATCGTCCCATCGCACAAACTGATAGCCGCTGAAAGCTTTGGCCGTCAGCACAACCGGCTGATCCTCCTTCGTGTAAGGGCCTGTGTAGCTGGGGACGATCGTACCCCAGTCCGGATTGTTTGATGTTAACGTCAGCCTGTACATCTCTAAGGCAAACAAGGCCGTGAAAGTCATATTACCTGTGACAGTGACTATGTGCGGATTCTCAGCACTGTTGTCTTCCTTCCATCGCACAAACTTATAGATGACGAAGGCGTTGGCCGTCAGCTCCACCTGCTGACCATACGTGTAAGGCCCTGCGGGATAAACGGTCACCCTACCCAGGTTCGGATCGTTTGACGCTAACGTCAGCGTATAATTAGACGTTTCAGAGTCTGCTTCAAACACCGCCGCGAAAGTCATATCACCTGTGATGGTAACAATACGCGGGTTGGCGGAGACATTGTCGTGCCATCGCACAAACCGATAGCCGTTAGCGGCAGCGGGCGTCAGCACAACCTGCTGACCCTGCGTGTAAGGCCCTGCGGGATTAACGGCGATCGTACCCCAGTCGGAATTATTTGATGTTAACGTCAGCGTATAAGTAGGCGTTTCAGAGTTTGCTTCAAACACCGCCATGAAAGTCATATTACCTGTGACGGTAACAGTGCGTGGATTGTTGAGATTATTGTCGTGCCATCGCACAAACCGATAACCGTTAGCAGCAGCGGGCGTCAGCACAACCTGCTGACCCTGCGTATAAGGCCCTGCGGGGTTAGCAGCGATCGTACCCCAGTCCGAATTACTTGATGTTAACGTCAGCGTATAAGTAGGCACTTCCGGGTTTGCTTCAGACACGTTTTGCAGTTTCGGCCATGTTCCGTCGGACGTTATCTGCCAAATATCGGCAAAATCCCATTCCAGCGTACCCGTTAGCCACGACCCGCTTTGGAGATTAGCACGTGCGATATCCTCGCCGTTCTTTCCATCTTTATCCGTGCTGCTTACCGGGTTGCCGTTGATAAATACGGACACATTATCGGCATAGCAATTGGAATAAGTATTGAGGTCATCATCGCCTATCCGCCCGGCAGATTGAGTATCATCAGTTGTGATTTCCACATCGGCAACAAAACAATTGCCGACAGTTCCCATATACCCGCAAATGCCGCCGGAATAAGAAGAATTAGTAGCCGCAGCAGCAATATTTCCGATACTATAGCAATTCATGATAGTACCCGTATGTCCGGCAATACCGCCGGAATAAGCATAAGCAGCAGAAGCCGCAATATCTCCGGTATTATAACAATTCGTTATTGTACCTATACCATTAGTTCCACAAATACCTCCAGAAGCGCCATTAGAATAAGTAGCAGCAGCAGTAATCTTTCCGCTATTATAGCAATTACTCACGATGCCTCCGGTTCCGGTAATACCTCCGACAAGAGAAGAATAAATAGCAGCAGCAGCAATATCACCCGTATTATAGCAATTCGTTATGATACCTTCAGCTACACCTCCGGTAATGCCCCCGGAATTAGAATTAGAAGCATTAGAAGAAGCGATCTTTCCGCTATTATAGCAATTCGTTATTGTACTTCCGATTCCGGTAATGCCGCCAATAAACATTTGAGCATTCGAAATAGCCGCATGAACCGATATTTCGGCGCTATTATAACAATTGCTGATAGTACTACTTTGGGCTACGGCACAAATACCGCCGACATAACCATAATAATTGAAATCCGAATAATAAGCATACGCATTAATTTTTCCGACGACCCCCAAGTTCTTAATCGTAGCATTTTCGATCCGACCGAATATTCCGGTTCTATTCACCGCAATTTTATGTCCGTCACCATCAAAGACACCGCAAAAAAGTTTGGTATTATTTCCCACTAAAGTACTAACCGTATCGTTACTACCCGTCAAATTACGCGCCAAGCGAAAGTACACACCAGAGTAGTTTAGTCCTCCGTCCACATCAGCAGCCAATTGTTCCATATCGGCTTTAGAGGTAATCAGATAAGGACTTTCCTCCGTACCGTTTCCGTTGAAAGCGAACAATTTGTTTCCGAATCCTGTTGCCGACAGCAGCATACTTGTAAATAAAATGATTTTTTTCATCTCGTTTCTTAATTTTTTTCCTGTTCTTATGGCTTTACAGGTCTTGCCTATATTTTTAAAGAGATTCTATTTAGC
>JAIRTG010000067.1 GCA_031255055.1 Prevotellaceae bacterium | reverse complement strand
TAAACACTAATCACTATAAACACTGTCTTTCGGGGCGTTGCGGGGCAGCGCCCCGCAGAGGGGGTAGCGGAAGACGCCGTAGGCGGCTGAAGCGAGGGGGAGACTTCCCCCCCCTAATTCTCTTTCTCTTTCTTTAAGGAAGACGCCAAAGGTGGCTGAAGCGAGGGGGAGACTTCCCCCCCCCTAATACTCTTTCCGGAAGGAAGACGACAAGGGCCGACAGAGATCTTTTATCCTTCGCCGAATGACATTGGTACTGCGGGCAGGCTATAGATAATAATCTTCCGTCAGCCGGATAAATTCCGCCGTATATTGATGTCTTTGTGTGGTTTGAATGGTTATTTCGCCGGTTGTTTTTTCTTTTTTCGACTGTTCAAAGGCCAATAGTTTTCGTTTCGGCGGTTTTTGCGGCGTTGGAAAAACAAAGATTTCGCGCGTACAGTACAAGCCGATTGTTTGGGCGAAATCGATGGCGTTATCGGCTTCGGCCACCGGCAGGATGATGCGAATGTTCCCTTCTTTCGCCAAGATTTTTTTTGAATACCCTAACAATTCTTCGTGCGTCAGTTTACCGGTATGCCGTGCATTTGTACGTCCGACAGACGGCGATACCAATGAGTTGACAAAAAAAGGCGGATTGGAAATAATCAGATCGTATTTTTTTGCGGTATGTACCGCGTGATGCTGCAACGAGATCGGTTTTACGTCTATCCGGTTGTTCCACCGCGTCGACGCGATATTTTCCGTTGCCTGCAACACCGCGTTTTCGTCGATATCAATCGCATCGATTGTTGCGTCGCAACGTTGTGCGACCATTAGGGCGATTAATCCCGTACCGGTGCCGATGTCCAGAATATTTTTCATCTTATCGTCGACGTCGGCCCAAGCGCCGAGCAATACGCCGTCGACGCCCACTTTCATTGCGCACCGATCCTGGTAGATGGTAAACTTTTTAAATCGGAAATACGGATTCGGCATACCGGTAGCTGTTATTTTGTTGCGCCCGAAGGTTTATTTTCCGGCTGTTGTTCCTTTTCGTCTTCGCTTCGGACGGATTCGCCCGTATGCCGTTCCCGACTCACGTCGGACGACCGGTTGTCGGTTTCCGACTGTTCGTGAGACGTCCTGGTTTGATAGCCCGATGTTTTGGGGATGTTGAAGTTCGACCGTTCGTAGCGTTTATTTTGCAATTGTTCGAACTGTTCTTTCGAGAGCACTTTTTTTAAGTCTTTATTTTTATTTTTTGTCCGCTCAAGGGCTTCGCTTCTTTTGTTCGAAATTTGACGTTCGCGGGCGTATTTGAGGTTTATCTCATAGACTTGCTTCACTTGTTGACGGGTCAGATGCAGTTCTTGTTGCAATCGTTCGGTTTGCCGTGCGGCTTCTTGTTCGGGGATCTGTTGGGGGATGTTATGGTTTTCCTGTGCTGCCGAGGGCAGATAGAGGGTCGAAAGAATCAGGACGAAAATGGATCCGAAAAAACGCATGACATCGAAGTTCTACAGTAATGAAGTAATGTCTCGAAGGTAGCAATCATCATGCCAAACCGGGGGGAACAGTGTAGTGTCGAGACACGGTTCTCCCCGGCAAGGAATAGGGACGGAAAGAGGGTCATTCGGTCTTTAAAAGAGCGGTTTGCCCAATCCCAGTTCGTTGAGCAGGACGATGAATATTGCGACGGGGGTGATATATTTTATCAGGAATAAGTAGATCTTGAAGTAAGTAACTTTGTAGTTACCGGCGCTACTTAGTTCGGCTTCGACCGCTTCTTTTTTCAGCGCCCAACCGGCGAAAACGGTCATGAGTATTCCGCCCAGCGGCATCAGTATTTTGGCGGTCACACTATCGAACAGCTCAAAAAAGGTCAGTCCGAACACGGTCACATCGCTCCAGACGCCCATCGAGAGCGACGCGCAGATGCCGAGAATAAAGATGCCGACGGAGGAAAAAATGACTGCTTTTATGCGGGAGAGTTTAAATTCTTCGGTTAGACAGGCCACAATCACTTCGAGCAGCGAAATAGTCGAGGTCAGCGCCGCGATGCAGAGCAGCACAAAGAACAGGATCGACCAGATGTAACCTCCCGTCATTTGGTCGAAAATGTTAGGGAGTGTGATAAAGACCAGTGTCGGGCCTTGTCCGGGGTTGATGCCGAAAGCGAATACGGCCGGAAAGATCGCGATAGCAGCCAGCACGGCAATCACGGTATCCAGGCTCGTGACCTGTACGACTGTTTTACCCAGATTATTTTCTTTTTTGATATACGATCCGTATGTAATCATGCAGCCCATACCCAGGCTCAGGGAGAAGAACGCCTGTCCCATGGCATTGAGGATGACTGTTGAATTAATTTTTGAAAAATCGGGATAGAACAGGAATTTCAGTCCGTCCGTACCTCCGGGCAGTGTGACGGCACGGAGGCCGAGTGCGACGATGATCAGCAGGAGGAGCGGCATCATAATTTTTGTACTTTTTTCGATCCCTTTTTCCACACCGGCGATAATGATTCCGGCGGTAAGTAGCAAAAACAGGGTCATCCAGCCGATCGGTCGGGCGGTATTTGAGCTGAAATCGGTAAAAGCCTGTGACAAGGCGGCCGTATCTTTATTGACAAAACCGTTGGAGACGGCCTGAAAAATATATTCCATCGTCCAGCCCGACACGACCACATAAAATCCCATAATCAGAAACGAGCTGCATACGCCCATAATGCCTACAAGTTGCCATTTTCGATGTGAGCCGAGTTTACGAAAAGCGCCTGCGGGGTTTGCCTGTCCCAATCGTCCGATGACGAATTCGGACAACATAACAGGCATTCCGAGCAGGACGACGCATAGAATATAAATGAGTAGGAAAGCGCCTCCTCCCGACAGTCCCAATTCGTAGGGGAATCTCCAGATGTTACCCAATCCGACAGCGGAACCGGCAGCAGCGGCCACCACTCCGAGTTTACTTCCGAAACTGATACGTTTTTTTTGTGTCATAAGTATATTTTCAACAGGTGTTACATAAGATTTAAAAAATGGTCTGCAAATATACAAAATAGTGATTTGTGATTCATGATTCGTGTTTAAATAGCGATTCATGATTCATGATTCATCATAACGCATCCGCACGAACCACTCAACACGAACGGCGGTCTTTTCTTAAAAGAAAATAAAGGGAAAGAGGGTGGGGGGGGAGTCTCCCTCTCGCAACAGCCCGACGTGTAGTCTTCCTTCAAGAAAGAGAAAGAGAAAGAGAAAGAAAATTTAGGGGGGGGGAAGTCTCCCCCTCGCTTCAGCCCGCTACGCGGTCTTCCGCTACCCCCTCTGCGGGGCGCTGCCCCGCAACGCCCCGTAAGACAGTGATTCAATAGTGATTAGTGTTTAGTGATTAGTG
>JAIRTG010000066.1 GCA_031255055.1 Prevotellaceae bacterium | reverse complement strand
ATGTGCAAAACGCCCGTAACGTTTGGCGGCGGAATGACGATAGTGTATGGTGTACGTTCATCCGGTTCGGAATGAAAAAATTTGTTGTCTAACCAATACTGATACCACTTCGACTCGATTTCGGACGGATTGTACTTACTTGCAAGTTCCATTTTTGATGTATGATTTAAAATTATAATTGATATGTTTATGCCGGTTTTTTAGAAAACGACTACAAATGTAAGCAAAAGGATAAAATATTTAACCCAAAAGCGTCGTTCCTGCTTTGCGGACACAAGAAGAATCGTCCCGTATTTTGTCCGTGCTATTGTTTTTTTCTTCCAATCGAGGATGTGTTTTAGATGCTCCGATATGTTGATTTTTGCCTGTTGCAGATTCATTTGTGATAAATTATTATAAATATCCCTTTATGGCGTTAGATTGATACAATCGGTTGTTTATCCCTTAATTCCTCAAAATACATGAAAGATGTCCGGTATCATTTTGATTAAATTTGCACCTGTTTTCAGTTATTGAGAAAGATTATTCGTTTGAATTTACAGACTTTGTTCATAATAATAATAAATAGGTAGAATTATGTCAACATTGAGATTTAAAGTTGTAGAAGAAGCCTTCAAGCGTAAACCGGTTCCGGCCTCCGCACCGGGTAAAGTAACTTCCGAGTATTACGGAAAATACGTATTCAACCGCGAGCAGATGTCGAAGTATTTGTCGAAAAGTACCATGGATACCGTTTGCGAAGCGATTGACGAAGGCACAATTCTGGACAGGGATATTGCCGACCACGTTGCGGCCGGAATGAAAATGTGGGCGATGGAAATGGGCGCCACCCATTATACACATTGGTTTCAGCCTTTGACCGACGGCACGGCCGAAAAACACGACTCTTTTATTGAATACATAAACGAACCCGGTAGCGCTGTCATCGAAGAATTTTCGGGAAAATTATTGGCGCAGCAAGAGTCCGATGCGTCCAGCTTTCCCAATGGCGGAATCCGTAACACCTTTGAAGCGCGTGGTTATACCGCTTGGGATCCGTCTTCTCCTGCTTTTATTGTTGACGACACGCTGTGTATCCCCACGGTGTTTATTTCGTACACAGGCGAATCTTTGGATTACAAAGCGCCTTTGCTCAAAGCGTTGAACGCGGTCGATAGAGCGGCGACGGATGTCTGTCGGTATTTCGACCGGAACGTAAAAAAAGTTTACTCATATCTTGGTTGGGAACAAGAGTATTTTTTGGTGGACGAAGATTTATGTGTAGCCCGTCCCGATTTGCTGCTGACCGGAAGGACGCTGATGGGACACGAGAGCGCCAAAAACCAGCAATTGGAAGACCACTATTTTGGCTCTATTCCGCCGCGGGTAGCCGAATACATGCGCGATCTGGAGTTTGAAGCGTACAAATACGGCATTCCGTTGAAAACACGGCACAACGAAGTCGCACCGAATCAGTTTGAGTTGGCTCCGATTTTCGGAGAGACAAATCTTTCGGTCGACCAAAACATCTTCGTGATGTCTCTGATGGACAGGATAGCCCGCAAACATCATTTCCGTGTTATCTTGCACGAAAAGCCTTTTGCCGGCATAAACGGCTCGGGAAAGCACAACAACTGGTCGCTTGGGACAAACACCGGCATCGGACTTTTTACGCCCGGTAAAACGCCGGAGACGAATTTACAATTTATCACCTTTCTGGTCAACACGCTGGTAGCCGTGCACAGCCACAATGCGTTGCTGAAAGCATCAATCATGACGGCGCAAAATGCACATCGTTTGGGTGCAAACGAGGCGCCTCCGGCGATTATTTCCGTATTTTTGGGAACACAACTGACGGCGGTGCTGGAGAAGCTGGAAAACAGTACGAGCGAAGAAGCGATTGTTGTCGACGCAAAAAAACGGATGAAATTAGGCATCGCACACATTCCCGAAGTGTTGCTCGACAATACCGACCGGAACCGTACCTCGCCGTTCGCTTTTACAGGCAATCGTTTTGAATTTAGAGCCGTAGGTTCCTCCGCAAATTGCGCCTCGGCAATGATCGCACTGAACACGGCAATGGCAAGTCAATTGATACAGTTCAAAAAAGATGTGGATACGAAAACGGAAGCCGGCGCATCGAAAGAAAAAGCTATTTTCGACACAATAAAAGCCTACATCAAAGCCAGTAAAGCGATATGCTTCGACGGCAACGGCTATGGCGATGAATGGAAAACCGAAGCGGTAAAACGCGGACTGGATTGCGAAACAAGTGTTCCCTTGATCTACGATGCTTATTTGGCGCCGGAAACCATCAAGATGTTTGAAAAAACAACCGTCTTGAGCGAAAAAGAGCTACATGCACGCAACGAAGTCAAATGGGAGATGTATACCAAGAAAATTCAGATAGAAGCGCGTGTATTGGGCGACTTATCGATGAATCACATCATCCCCGTTGCCACCCGCTATCAATCGTTTTTGCTGGACAATGTATATAAAATCAAGCAAGTCTATCCGGCGGAAAAAGCGGAAAAACTGAGCGCGATGGACGCCGCTATCATCGAAGACATTGCGGTGCACATCGGCGAAATTAAAACAAGCGTCGACGCAATGGTCGAAGCACGAAAAAGAGCGAACAGAATCGACAATGAACGCGAAAAAGCGATCGCCTACCATGACACCGTTTATCCGTATTTTGATAAAATACGCTATCATGTGGATAAACTGGAACTGACGATCGATAATGAAATGTGGACATTGCCGAAATACAGAGAATTATTATTTATCAGATAAAGCGTATTCTTTTCTTTTTTCATAAACAGTTACAATTATAGTAACTTGAAAGGTTTTCGGAAACGGAAACCTTTCTTTTCGTTGCGACTGTTGATAACTCAATTTGTATATCCGGCAGCAAAACATTACTTTAGTCCGATTTTTTTATTATCCATCAAAAACCCATACAAATGACTTTCCCCGTATCCGAATGTCTATACCGTCGTCAACAGTCCGTCTCGGATGCGTTGACGGTCAAGACAGACAACTTAGCCAATTCACAAACATCGTACGCGACTTGTCGTATGCCTGTCGAAAAACTAACATTCAACATATAAACAACACAAAATCCGACGAAAACCGGTACGGTTCAATGCTTTCGTCCTAACACACGATTGACACAGCCGGCATTACTTAAAAATAATCACCAAAACAATCACAGCATAACAAATGAAAACATCGGAAGAGATTAAAAAACCGTCAGCCGAAAAGTTAAAAGCTTTACAACTGGCAATGGATAAGATCGAAAAAGACCACGGAAAAGGCACCATCATGAAAATGGGCGACAGTAAGATCGAAGAAATCGCCGTCATACCGTCGGGGTCTATCGGATTGAACGTCGCTTTAGGGGTAGGCGGCTATCCTCGAGGTCGCGTCATCGAAATTTTTGGCCCCGAGTCATCGGGAAAAACAACGTTAGCCATTCACGCGATTGCCGAAGCGCAAAAAGCCGGCGGAATAGCCGCTATTGTCGACGCCGAACACGCCTTCGACCGCTTCTATGCCGAAAAGTTGGGAGTGAACACCGATGAACTGCTCATCTCCCAACCCGATAACGGCGAACAGGCGCTCGAAATAGCCGATCAACTGATACGCTCGTCGGCGGTCGACGTTGTCGTCATCGACTCTGTAGCCGCGCTCACTCCCAAAGCCGAACTCGAAGGAGACATGGGCGATTCCCGCATGGGATTACAAGCCCGTTTGATGTCACAGGCGCTCCGTAAGCTGACCGCCAATATAAACAAAACCAACACAACGTGCATCTTCATCAACCAATTGCGCGAAAAAATCGGCATGACCTTCGGAAATCCCGAAACAACAACAGGAGGAAACGCACTCAAATTCTACGCATCCGTCCGCTTAGACATTCGCCGCATCGGACAGTTGAAAGAAGGCGACGGAGTAATCGGCAATCAGACACGGGTGAAAGTCGTAAAAAACAAAGTAGCCCCGCCCTTCAGAAAAGCCGAATTTGACATCATGTTCGGCGAAGGAATTTCAAGAAGCGGCGAGATACTCGATTTAGGAGTCGAATATGGCATCATAAAAAAAAGCGGCTCATGGTTCAGCTATGCCGACACAAAACTGGCACAGGGACGGGACGCATCAAAAACCGTTATCAGAGAAAATCCCGACTTGTCGGAAGAACTGGAGAAAAAAATCGTAGAAGCGATAAAAGCAAAGCGATAGCACATAAAAAACCCCTCCGATGACAAAGCGAGAATATTCAAACAGCGAAATAACGATTGTATGGCAGCCCGATTTATGTATTCATGCCGCACATTGCCGCAAGCAACTGCCGCAGGTATTCGATCCCCAAAAGCGCCCCTGGGTAGACGCACTGGGAGCAAGCACAAAACAGCTAATCGCGCAGGTAGAAAAGTGTCCGTCAGGCGCATTGAGTTACTATACGAATGACGGAAAAACCCCGGTAAGCCACAAAAAAGAAACCGGCGAAAAAGCATCGGAATGGATTTCGGTAGAAATAATCGAAAACGGGCCGCTTTATCTTTTCGGCAACGTCAGAATAAAAGACAAGAGAAAAGAAGAGACAATTCGTGAAGAAAAAGCCGCATTTTGTCGCTGCGGAGCGTCGCGAGACAAACCTTTTTGCGACGGCTCACATCTAAAAATCAATTTCAAAGGATAAAAAAAAAGCACAACAATGAAAATACTACACAAAGAATACGATTCGACCGGCATTTTTAAGGCCTACGACGAAAACGATTACCAAGTCGGCGAGATGACATACGTATGGGCAGGCGAAAAGAAAATCATAATCGATCACACCGGCATCAAACCCGGATACGAAGGTCGTGGCATTGCTACCGAACTGGTGATGAGCGCCGTTTCGTTTGCAAGAGAAAGAGGGATAAAAATAACGCCCTTATGTCCTTTTGCACAAGCCGTATTTATGCGGAGACCCGAAATTAACGACGTGAAATCTTAATCAGTGAAGTGTTTAGTGATGAGTGATTAAACATAGCGAATCCGCCCTAAACACTCATCACTAAACACTAACGGCGGTCTTTCTTGAAGGAAGAGAAAGAGAATTAGGGGGGGGGGAAGTCTCCCCCTCGCTTCAGCCCGCCGTAGGCGGTCTTCCGCTACCCCCTCTGCGGGGCTCTGCCCCGCAACGCCCCGTAAGACAGTGATTAAATAGTGATTAGTGTTTA
>JAIRTG010000056.1 GCA_031255055.1 Prevotellaceae bacterium | reverse complement strand
AACATGAGGGCATGTTATTATAAACATGAGGGCATGTTATCATAAACATGAGGGCATGTTATTATAAACATGAGGGTCGGAGGTAATAACATGAGGGCATGTTATTATAAACATGAGGGTCGGAGGTAATAACATGAGGGCATGTTATTATAAACATGAGGGCATGTTATTATAAACATGAGGGTCGGAGGTAATAACATGAGGGCATGTTATTATAAACCTGAGGGCATGTTATTATAAACATGAGGGCATGTTATCGTAAACATGAGCGTCGGATGCGTAAACATGAGCGTCGGAGGCGTAGACATGAGC
Source organism: Prevotellaceae bacterium (assembly GCA_031255055.1). Lineage (GTDB taxonomy): Bacteria > Bacteroidota > Bacteroidia > Bacteroidales > Paludibacteraceae > JAIRTG01. The sequence continues at coordinate 14,168 of JAIRTG010000056.1, read as the reverse complement.
TTCGGAGGCGTAGACATGAGCTTCGGAGGCAATCACAACGACACGAGCTGCGGCTACGCCACCGGGCATAATGCCCCGCAATGCGCACCCTGCCCCTCGTTTTCAACGAGGGGTATATGGACTGTCGTTTGAAACGACCTACCCATAATTAATGAAGAATGAAGAGTGTTTAGTGATTAGTGATTAACGATTAATTGTTAAACATGGCGAACTTGCTAATCACTAATCACTAATCACTAATCACTAATCACTAATCGTTAATCACTGTCTTTCGGGGCGTTGCGGGGCAGAGCCCCGCAGAGGGGGTAGCGGAAGACGCCATAGGCGGCTGAAGCGAGGGGGAGACTTCCCCCACCTAATTCTCTTTCTCTTTATTTTCTTTTAAGGAAAGACCGCCGTTTGTGTTGAGTGTTTAAATAAATCGAATCTGCATAATCACTAATCACTAATCACTAAAAAAAGTATCCGCTTTGAAGAAAGCGGATACTTTTCGTTGTTTATAAAATGATTAAAACCGGATTATTTCTCCGGAATAGCGGCCAATGTCAGTTTCAGGAATTCCCAGAATTTGCCTACGGTTTCGATATTCACTTTTTCGTCGGGCGAATGTGGATGGCGGATAGTCGGACCAAACGAAATCATATCCATTTGCGGATAATTTCGTCCGAGAATACCACATTCCAGTCCGGCGTGTATGATCATCACTTTCGGTTCTTTTTTGAAATTTTCCCGATACACTTCTTTCATTGTTTTCAAAATCGGCGAATCCATATTAGGCGCCCAGCCGGGATAGCCTCCCGAAAACTCCATTTTTACGTCTATCTGCATAAACAGGCTTTCGATCATCGAGGCCAATTCATCTTTCCGCGACTCGACCGAGCTGCGAAGTAACGTTTTCAGTTCGATTTTTTTACCGTCCGATTTGACGATCGCCAAGTTGTTAGACGTTTCAACCACATCGGGCACATCGGCGATGAATCGGAATACGCCGTTCGGACAAGCCGTTACGCTGTTGATCAAATCGTCTTGCACTTCTCCCGGAATGACGCCTTTCGGCAGCGTTGTCCTGGCGACTTTGAATGAAATGCCGTCTTCTATGTTTTTAAATTCCGAGCTAAACAATTCTTCGTACGATTCGACCAGTTTATAGATGTCTTCCACACCGGTTTCCGGAACGGTGACAACCGCAAAGGCTTCACGGGGGATAGCATTGCGCAAACTGCCGCCGTCGATCGATGCCACACATGCATCGTAATCCATCACCGCTTCTTTCAGGAAGCGAAACATCAATTTATTCGCATTCGCCCGTTGCAGGATAATGTCGATTCCCGAATGTCCGCCTTTCAATCCGGTGAGCGACACTTTCAAGGCAACGTCTCCTTCCGGCACTTCCTCTTCGATGTATCGGAATGTAATATTTACGTCCAGTCCGCCGGCACAGCCGACATACAGTTCGCCTTCATCTTCCGAATCGAGATTGATCAGGATCTCGCCTTTCAAAAATTGGGGCTTCAGTCCGAACGCGCCGTACATACCCGTTTCTTCATCGACGGTAATAAACATTTCGATGTCGGGATGTGCGATGTCTTTCGCTTGTAACACGGCCATTGCAGCGGCAACGCCGATACCGTTATCGGCTCCAAGTGTTGTTTCATTTGCTCTCACCCATTCTCCGTCGACAAAGGCGTCGATAGGGTCTTTTTCAAAATCATGTTTCACATTGCTGTTTTTCTGGGGCACCATATCCATGTGTGCCTGTAAAATGACCGGTTTTCGGTTTTTCATGCCCTTGGTGGCCGGTTTTCGAATCAGCACGTTTCCGATTTCATCTCTGATTGTTTCCAATCCGAGCGATTTGCCGAAATCCATTAGAAATTTACCGATTTCATCCTTTTTGCCCGACGGGCGGGGAACTTGACAGATGTCATGAAAATTTTGCCATACTTGTTTCGGTTCAAGTTGACAGATGTTTGTTTTAGTCATAACAATATATTTATTTGGTGACAAAATTATCGTAAGTCACTGCAAATATCTCAATTTTTTAGAAAATACGCTTTTTTGCAAAACTGTTTTATAACATTCCTGCGAGATATTATATTTCTATAACAGTTTGGTTGTCCTTCCGCCCGTTTATCCGGATTCCATTTGAACGCCGTTTAGTTCCAACACGAATACGGGCGAAGAGGAAACAGAATTGTTAAATGAAAAAAAACAGGCTGATTTTATCATTTTGACAGCAAAAATATCGGATTTTGCCGTATATTTGCAATAAACATCAACAAAATGTCCAAAAACAATCAAAATTCTGTATTATTGTTATTTACCGGCGGTACTATCAGTATGGCCGAAGACCCTACAACAGGCGCTTTACGCCCAATTGATTTCGACAGATTGCAGGAATACCTGCCCGAACTGAAAGAAACAGGCGTCCGCATCAAATCGGTTCCCTTTCTGCCCCTGATCGACTCTTCGGATATCGACCCCAACGCATGGGAGAGAATGGCGAAGCTGATCGAAGAAAATTACGATGATTTCGACGGATTTATTATTCTTCACGGAACGGATACAATGGCGTTTTCTGCTTCGGCGCTCAGTTTTATGTTAGAAAATCTGACGAAATCCGTCATATTCACCGGTTCCCAACTGCCCATCGGCAGGATGCGTTCCGATGCGAAAGAAAACCTGTTGACGGCGATAGAAATGGCAGTGGCAAAGGAAAACGGTAGGGCGGTTGTTCCGGAAGTATGCATATTTTTTGAGGATACGCTTTTCAGGGGCAACAGAACAACAAAGAAAAATGCGGAACATTTCAGTGCGTTCAATTCATATAATTACCCGCCTTTGGCGAAAGCAGGCGTACATATCAAGTATTTCAATTCGGTGATTCACTATCCTGTCGAAAAGAAAAAACTGCGCTTGAAAACAAAAACCGACCGTAACATTACGATCTTAAAATTATTTCCCGGCATCACGCAAGAGGTTGTCGACTCGATTTTGAACATCCCGAATCTGAAGGCCGTTGTGCTCGAAACATTTGGTGCGGGCAATGCTCCCCGTAAAAAATGGTTTCAGGAATCGTTGAAAAAAGCGATCGACAAAGGAATAATCATTGTCAACAAAACCCAGTGCCACACCGGTTCGGTGGAAATGGGTCTGTATGAAACGAGTCTGAATCTGCTGAAAGCGGGTGTTATCAGCGGTCATGACATTACCACAGAAGCCATTGTTGCAAAGATGATGTACTTGTTGGGAGAGTACGAATCGGCCGACGATGTGAAAAAGATGCTTGAAACGGACCTTTGCGGGGAAATGACCATCAGCTCGTTTTGATTAATACTTTTCTGATAAAACAGAGTCCTCCAACGGTTACAAGCAGGCTGATGATGCCGACATAAAGCGTATCTCCCGTTCCAACGGTATTGATGTCCGGGATATTCATCTCTTTAGCTTTCAGAAAATAGTACAGGACAATTATTCCGTTGTTGACAAAATGGGCGACCGTCGGTAGCCATAGCGATCCGCTCCAGATAAGCAGATAAGCAAAAAGGACTCCCCAAAGCAGGCGGGGCAGGAAATTGAAGATTTGAAAATGAATCAGACTGAAAATAATCCCGACACTCCACGCCGCGACATGTTTACCTTTCCACTCCCGGATGACATTTTGCAGGCATCCCCTGAAAAAAAGTTCTTCGCAACAGGCCGGAATCATCGCTACGGTGATGAGACGAATCACAAAAAACAGCAAATTGTCCGTTGAGAGCAGTTTCTCGGTACGGAGATGGCTTTCGAGTTCCGAATTTCTGATTTGCGTTTCGTATTCGTTCAACGCTTCTGGAAAATGAACGGCATGGTTCAGCTCCGACAGTAAATTGATGAAAGGAACCATCAGAAGAACCGTCATAACTAACACGAGGAACGTTTTCCATGAGATTTTTTTTGATAAATGGTAGTACTCTTTCGGAGCTTTGTTCCACAGAAACGCCACGATGACGGCAGGAAATATAAACAGTACAATGGTTTGAATCGACTGAGCGCTTAATATCCATGCGCTGTTCTCGCGATTTCCGGGTATCGACAGCACGATAACTACTGAAAATAGCAGGCAGAAAAATGTGATAAGTACAACCTGTACTATTTTTGCAATCCCTTTGCTTTCTTCAAATATTTCTTTCGGCATCCTGATTTTGATGAATCGGTAAAAAAAAACTTCTGTTACCCAAAGATAACAGAAGTTTCGTCAAAATGGTAAAAAAATAAGTTTAGCTTCTTGGGCGAGCTTCTTTAACCACCATTGTACGACCGTCAAATTCAGCTCCGTTTAATTCCTCAATAACTTTTGCGGCTGCTGTGTCATCGGACATTTCAACGAATCCGAATCCTTTTGATTTGCCGGTGTCACGGTCTTTGATAATTTTGCAAGAATCCACTTGACCGTACTCTTCGATAACTCCTTGCAGGTCATTTTCCCGAACGCGATAGCTCAGGTTGCCAACGTAAATGTTCATAAAATAAAAAATAAAAAAGTTGATAAAAATTTAATGTGGAACAGAGTAAAACAAACGAGGTTAAAACGAAATCTGCTCAAAAAAGGAGAGTTGGCAATAACCATGAAAGTGATATAATTACTCTATCGGCGACAAAGGAAATCATTTATTTTCAATCACACAACAAAAAACATAAAAGATTGATGAATAATTTATTAAATTTTCAACATACCCCCTGTCAATTGGCTGACAAGGGCTTTTTTCATAACTACAGGTTGTCGGTGTACGGAAACATTTCGCTACAAATTCAACGAATTTGCAAATAAAATGTCCGTATCGACACAAAATAACGGTAATAAACTGCAATTTATTGACCGAAAAGTACCGGATGAATAACAAAAACGATGGAAAAAATGATAAAATAACTACTTTCGGCCGGTGAAGCAGATAGAAGTACGGAAAAAAACTGATCGAATCGCCATCAGATAGACTTTCGTTTCATATATTTGCCGTAAATATTCGCATAAGCAATAGAAGCATCCGTTTGAAACGTTTCGAAAACAGTATAAAACCATGAAATGCACCTTTTTTGACCATTTTCTGAATCTACTTTATCCTGAAAGCTGCCTTGTTTGCGGCGCGAATCTTATACAGCACGAAGAGGTGTTGTGTCTGAAATGCTTATATGAGATGCCAAAAACAAATTATCATTTATTGTCCGAAAATCCGGCAGAGCGGCGGTTTTTGGGGAAAGCGCCGATAAAATTTGTTACGGCTCTTTTCTTTTTCAGGAAAGGTTCGTCGTTTCGGAAAGTCCTGCATGAGTTGAAATATAACGGACGCAAAGACGTCGGCGTGATTTTGGGAAAATATGCCGCGTTCGATTTGCTTCATATTCCCGCAATTGCTTCGGTCGACTACATTGTGCCGATTCCGCTGCATCCCAAAAAGCTGAAAAAAAGAACATATAACCAGAGTGAACAGATTGCTATCGGCCTCTCGTCGGTTTTAGGAACACAGATAGATACAAAAAATCTGATACGTATACACAACAATACAAGCCAAACGAGTAAATCTGCTTCCGAGCGCTACAAAAACACCGAAGGAATTTTTCGGACAATAGATAAGGAATTTTTCAAGCATAAGCACATTTTGCTGGTCGACGATGTACTGACAACCGGCGCCACACTGGAAGCCTGCATCAAGGCGCTTTTACAAACCGAAAACATTACGATAAGCATTTTCACTTTAGCCGTTACCGAATAAGATCAAACACAAAGATTAGTAATTCGGCGATTGGCGCCTGCTGCTTGCTACAAATTTCTTTTATCTATTAAAAAAACTACCTTTGCAGCCGAAAACGAAAATAGTTATGAAGCTACCTGGTAACAGTCCGTATCTTTTGTTCGGACGGGAGAAATGGTCGGAACTGCGCAAATCAGAACCGATGACGCTGAGCGAAAACGAATTGTCGCATCTGAGGGGCATTAACGACGAACTGTCGGTCAAGGTCATCGAAGACATTTACCTTCCGCTCTCGCGTCTGCTGAACTACTATGTCAATTCGACCAAAAGCCGTCAGTTGGTGATGATGAATTTCCTGAACGAGAAACCGCAGAAAATTCCGTTCATCATCGGCGTAGCCGGAAGCGTGTCGGTAGGAAAAAGTACGACATCGCGCGTATTGCAGGCATTGCTCAGCCGGTGGAAAGACAACAACAACGTGGCGCTGATAACGACCGACGGTTTTCTGTACCCGAACAACACGCTGGAAGAAAAAGGACTGATGACCAGAAAAGGGTTTCCCGAATCGTACGACACCCGGAAGCTTGTCCGGTTCATGAGCGACATCAAGTCGGGGAAAGAAGAAGTCAGAGCGCCCGAATATTCGCATCAGATATACGATATTGTACCCGGTGAATATCACGTTGTCAGGCAGCCGGACATTTTGATCATCGAAGGGTTGAACGTGCTGCAAAACAGGACGGACTATCCGTTGAAGAAAGCGCGTGTCTTCGTGTCCGACTACCTCGATTTTTCCATCTATGTGGATGCCGACGAGAAACTGCTGGAAGAATGGTACATCACCCGGTTTATGGATTTCAGGCAAAAAGCGTTTGACGACAAAAGTTCGTATTTCCACACCTTTACCAGACTGAGCGACGCCGAAGCATCTGCCGTCGCCAAAAGCGTGTGGCGCGAGATAAATCTCAAAAACCTGACCGAAAACATCCTGCCGACCCGTAAACGCGCCGGCCTTATCCTGCACAAAAGCCACGGGCACGAAATTGATTATGTGCTGTTGCGGAAATAATTTCGAGAAACACGATGTCTGTTTATGTACGAGCAAATTACAAATAAAAAAGTTTTCAGCACTGCCTATCCCGTATTTCTCACGTTGATAGCCCAGAATATCATCAATGTGACCGATACGGCTTTTTTAGGGCGTGTGAGTGAAGTTGCGTTGGGCGCTTCGGCCATCGGCGGTGTATTTTATATAGCCATTTTTGTCGTCGGTTTCGGGTTCAGTCAGGGAGCGCAGATTCTGATCGGCAGGCGAAACGGAGAGCAGAATTACAGCCATATCGGGCCGATTTTCAACAATGGATTACTATTCAATTTCGTGCTGGGGCTATTGATTTTCGGTCTCTCGTGTCTGTTCATTCCGAGAGCGATGCCGCATTTTGTCACCTCCGAAAACATCTGTCGCGCCTCGCTGGAATACCTTGATTGGCGGATTTACGGTTTCTTTTTCTCCTTCCTCAATGTAATGTTTCGCGGGCTGTATGTCGGCATCACAAAGACAAAAGTGCTGACGGTTTCGGCGATTATCACCGCCGGTTCCAACATCTTTTTCGACTATGCAATGATTTTCGGACACTTCGGATTTCCCGCAATGGGGATTGCCGGCGCCGCCATTGCATCGGTCATAGCCGAAGGCACAACGTTCATTTTTCTATTGCTCTACACCCTGTTTGTCACCGACGTGAAACGTTATGGCCTCTTTTCGTTCAGGAAAATAGACTGGAAAATCGTCCGGCAGACGCTGAGTATTTCCGTCTTTATCATGTTTCAGAGTTTTTTCTCCATTTCCACCTGGTTTTTGTTCTTCATTTTCATCGAGCGTTTGGGCGAACGTCCGTTGGCGGTGACGAACATCGGCCGGAGCCTCTACATCCTGATGATGATTCCCGGAAGCGCTTTAGCCACCACCGTCAGTACGCTTGTCAGCAATTTGATTGGCGCCGGCGGCAAAAGTCAGGTCATGCCGTTTGTCAACAGGATGGTGCGGATAACCCTCATTTCGGTGATCCCGATAATGCTTGTCACGTTCATTTACCCCGTACTCTTTGCCCGCATCTACACGGCAGACGCCGGTCTGATTGCGGCCACCGTACCCGTACTTCGGATTATATCCGTAGCGATGGTCTGTTGCGCGGTCGGATGCATCGTATTCAGCGCCGTTTCGGGGACGGGCAACACGCGCACCGCCTTTCTGATCGAAACGATAACGCTGCTATTCTACATTGCATACATCTATTACACGGCGATTATCCATCCGAGTACGCCCGCAATTGTATGGATATCCGAATTTGTCTATTGGGTAATCGTAGGCCTTTTGAGCTACTGCTACCTGCGGAAAGGCAACTGGCAGAAAAAAGAAATTTGAGTATTTGTGATCGCTTCATTTCAAACAGGATGTTTTCATACATTACCCCCTATCTCCTCTATCTCCCCTCTCCCACTCTATTTTCCCTCTTTTTCGGAGACTGTTGTGAAAAAGCCATATCACATTTTTTTGAGATATAGCATATAAAACCGGGGTCGATTTTCAGAGAAAAATCACCTATCATTCCGCATCATGGGTGGGTAGACCGTATCCGAAATGCGAAAAGCGGTTTTATATGAAAATGTAGAAAAAAAACCGACAACATTGACGGATTTACCTTCGTCCGTCAGTTTGACATTACTGATTACATTTGCGGGAGGACTGCTTAATATCGGATTCGACGGACTTGTTTCGGTTCGCACCTGCATTGAAAAATGCGCAAATTCTTGGTTGAACGAATTTACGCGAAAATGAAGCGTGTCGCCTATTTCGATTCCGTCCTCAATAAATAGCGGAAATTCCGTCCCCTGTATGTTACTATTATCAAAATACCAATCTTCCACTATCATCAAATAATCGAAAATGCCGACAGTATCATTATTTTTCGAACAATAAATCGCCAAATAATTTTTTTGATTTTGAGGAACTTCGCCATATATTTTAACGAAAGGGAGATAAGGCAATTTTCCCGAAGTTAACACAATCGAGTCCGTTTTTGCCGAATAAGGCACATCGGATTTTGCCTGAAAATGTTCTTTGATTCCGTCATTATCAATATCAACTTCCACATTCAGCGTATACATTTTCCCCTCAATGGCATACGCATCACAATCCGTCAGGTACAACCCTGCCGTATCGGGCGATTCGGTCAACACCATCACATTTCCATCTTCATCCGAAATGCTTACAAGGGCATTACCGATACCCCGTGGCGGTTCGGCCGAAAAAAAATAATCCGAATACGTAATCCGAATGTGGTGCTGCGTAGTATCAGTAGTCAGGTAACCGTATATATTGACATACGCATCGCCGTTTTTTGTAGCCACATCGATCGGCGCAAGACACGAATACACCATCGACGCAATTAAAATCCCCAACATTATTTTTGCCGTATTTTTCATATTCAAACTGCTTTGGATTATATTATTAAAAATTGAAATTCCATGTAATCGACGGTACAACCGAGAAAAGATACATCATTTCACCTTTCATTCTATCGGGATTTTCTTCATCCTGCTTAAAATAGACCGTCCACGGATTTTTTCGTCCGTAGGCATTGTACAAAGAAAAATTCAATTCATGCCGAAAACGGTTCGAAGGTTTCGACAATTTCAGGGTCGCCGACAAATCCAGCCGGTGGTAATCGGGATACCTGTATTCGTTTCGCTTCGAATAGATCGGGACGTACAATCCTTCTATTTGATAGCGTCCCAAAGGATAAGTTACCGGAATACCCGTTGCATAGACCCAACCGGCCGAGAACTGCCATTTGGGTTGAAAGTCATAATTGAGCATCACCGAAATACTGTGAGGTCGGTCATAAGGCGAGCGGTACCATTCATCATTGTTAACCCGGTCTATTTTCCTGAAACTGCGCGAATAAGTATAAGCGATCCAACCGGTCAGCGCACCCTTATTTTTTCTCAGCAGCAACTCGGCTCCATAAGCATACCCTTTTCCGAAACGCAGTTCCCCGTCGATGCGGGAGTTCACAAAAAGCGACGCACGCTCCTTAAAATCGACCACATTCGTCAGATTTTTATAATAAAGTTCGACGGACGATTCGAACATATTATCATAGAAATTTCTGAAATAGCCGAAGGCAAACTGATCGCTTATCTGCGGTTTCACATTTTCCGAAGCGTAGAACCACAGATCGACGGGAGAGCCGGCCGACGAATTAGACGCCAATTGGATATATTGAGCCGAACGCGAATAGCTTATTTTGATTGCATGTTTTTCGTTAAACATATAATTGACGCCCACACGCGGTTCAAGACGCCATTGAGTATTGTATACTTTTCCCTTTTCCCTGAACGTAGAATCGGCCGACTCATAATCGACATAACGGTACGAATAGTCATCATTTCCCAGATTTTGAAACAGCGAGAATCGCAATCCGTATCGCAGCGTCAGTTTTCGGAACAAAGTTGATTCATTTGAAGCATAAACGGCATGGTCTATCGCATAATCTTCCGGCAGTTCGAATCGCCTGATGATACTATTTTCGCCCACGCCTCCCCCCGTACCGCGTGCGATAGCATGATGCATAAAACCGTAACCGAATTTCACATTATTTTGCGGATCGGGATGATACGACAAATCGGCCTTACCGCCCATATCTCTCATTGTCGATTTCCAATCCTGGGCAATACTTTCGTTCATATCGATTTCCGTAGCGTAGTCATAATAGCTACCGATCAGCGTAAAATTCGAGAAAACTTTCGGACTAAAGATATGATTCCAGCGCACGGTCAGGGTTTTATTTCCGAAATCCATTTCGGACAGATTTTCCGACGCGAAAACATCCCGTCCGAAATATCCCGCCAAAAACAGGCGATTATTATCATTCACTTTACAATTCAATTTAGCGTTCACATCATAGAAATACAACTTCGCATCTTTCACCCGCTGTTCTTTAGCCAGCGGCAGAAACACATCGGCATACGTCCGTCGTCCCGAGAGCACAAACGTCATTTTATCTCCGGCGATAGGGCCTTCGAGGGTCAGCCGACTCGAGATGGTACCGATACCTCCGACGCCCGAAAATTTTTGACTATTACCGTCTTTTGTCCTCACATCCACCAGCGAGGCCAGTCGTCCGCCGTACGCCGCCGGCAAATCGCCTTTATACAGCTTCACATCTTTCACCGCGTCATTATTAAAAACCGAAAAGAATCCCATCAAGTGCGACGCGCTATACACAGTCGCTTCATCCAGCAGCATCAGATTTTGGTCGTGTCCGCCGCCCCTGACGCTGAAGCTCGACGAACCTTCCGACACCGACTGCACACCGGGCAACAATTGAATCGCTTTAATCAGGTCTACTTCACCCATCATCGCCGGCAGCGATTTTATCTCTTTAGCCGAAAGTCTTTCGACGCTCATTTCAGCCCTTGCCACATTTACATTTTGCTGTTCGCCCGTCACAACAACTTCCTGCAAGGTCTTAGTCAGGGTCGTCAGTCGGACATTCCGCTTACTGTTTTCCGACAAATCGACGGTCATTTTCACCGTTTCGTAGCCCAGATACGACACTTCGATTTCATATTTTCCTTTGGGCAGTGTCAGCGAATAAAATCCGTAGACATTCGTAGAAGCGCCGGTATTCAGCGACGGTACAAACACATTGACGCCGATCAGATCTTCGCCGTTTTCGGCATCGCTAATCGTTCCGCTCATCGTAAATCGGGCGGATTGGGGAAAAACAGGGGTACTCAAAACGAGACAGAGAAGCGGTAAGACTATTTTTTTCACGTTCGATAAGTGTTACGGGGGATTTTTTGACAATCGTAAGAATTTTTCACAGACAAAACCACGTCGGCGGTTTATTTCACAAAATTAGAAAAAGATGAGAATTTACATTTTACATAAACCTACAATATGCGTACTTTTATTTTCTTCTTACGGTTTTTTGTTAAAAAAATGGTTTTAAAAGGGAAGTTATCCTTCGGGAAATCATATTGAGTATAAAAAAAGCTATTAAAATTCGTTTATTGGGTATATAAAACAAAAACAACGTCTTCTTATTTACGTTTGCTTCGAAGGAATCACTATCTTCGCATCATAATAAGGTAAATCAATCAATTCTGTACGGATATGAGTAAAGAATATTTGCAAAGGGCTATTGATAAAGAGTTATTGGACTGGAAGACATCTTCCATCCGAAAACCATTGTTGTTACGTGGTGCGCGACAAGTCGGGAAATCTTCGACCGTGAGGGAATTTGGAAAGCAATTCGAAAACTTCGTTGAAGTCAACTTTGAAAAAGACGATTTACTGTTTGGCGTAAACGCCGTATTTGAAAGGGGTTCCGACCCTAAGCGAATTTGCGACGAACTTTCGTTGATTTATCGACAACCTATTGTTGCAGGTCGGACATTATTGTTTTTAGATGAAATCCAAACCTGCATTCCTGCTATTTCTGCGTTACGTTACTTTTACGAAGAATATCCCGAACTACACGTGATTGCAGCGGGTTCGCTCTTAGAATTTGCTTTGCAGGAAATCCCCTCGTTTGGTGTAGGACGTATTCGTCCCCTATTCCTGTATCCTTTTTCGTTCGACGAATACTTGCGTGTAACGGGTTCCGAAATGCTTGCTGATGCTTTGCAAAAAGCCTCGCCCGAAAAACCTTTTTCCGATACCGTACACAGCAGATGCCTTCAAGAGTTGGTTCGTTTTACACTTATCGGCGGAATGCCCGAAGTGGTAGCGATTCATGCTCGTGGCGGTTCTTTACTTGAATGCCAACAGGTATTGGACGATTTGATGCTTTCATTATATGCCGATTTTTCCAAATATAAAGAACGAGTTCCTGCCTCACGCATACGCGAAGTTTTTTCATCGGTAGTTCATCAAACGGGCGAAAAATTCACCTATACGAAGGCTTCGCCCGATTTAAACCGTTTACAGGTAAAGGAAAGTTTAGAATTGTTGGAACTTGCAGGTGTTATCCATTCCGTGACCCACACATCGGCCAATGGTTTACCATTAGCTGCCGAAATGAATACGAAACACCGCAAATTTTTGATTTTTGATGTAGGCATATACCAACGCTTTCTGCGTTTGGATTTAGGACAATTGCTTACCGCCGAAAGTCTGGAACAGGTGAATAAAGGCGCTTTGGCCGAATTGTTCGTGGGATTGGAATTACTGAAATCCGCGCCAAGCAATTTCCCCATAGAACTTTACTATTGGCAGCGCGAAAAGCCGGGCAGTTCCGCCGAAGTCGATTATGTAGTGCAATGTAATTCCGACATTGTTCCCGTTGAAGTAAAATCGGGAACAAAAGGTTCCATGCAAAGCATGTTTCAATTCTTATCTGAAAAGAACTATGAATATGGCATCCGTTGTTCAATGGAAAACTTCGGTAAATTTCAGAACATTAAAATTTACCCACTTTACGCAGTTTCAAGGATTGGAAAACAGGAAAATCAGGAATCATGAAAAATTCAATCTTCAATAAGTATCACAAGAGGTTCACTGCATCATTATGGGTCGTTTTAACGCTGACTGTGTATTCGCAATTTATCTACATCTGTCCGTCTAAGACATAAATACAACTATCGATGCCCTTCACAATTAAAATACGACTCGGGTCTATAGCAGGCCGTCGACCGAGCGCTTCACGGGAGATAAAATATTGGGGAGACTTCCCCCACCTAATATTTCTCTTTAATCGGAGGATACGCCCAACGTTTCGGAGTAGGACAAAAACATTCCACATACAATATCATCATCAACTATTCATCCTAAAAAAACAATATGGCTAAGACAAAAAACGTATATGTATGTCAACAATGCGGCGCCGATTCGCCCAAATGGATCGGAAAATGCCCCTCGTGCGGCGAATGGAATACGTATGTAGAAGAAATTATCGCGAAAGAATCGAAGGGTAGATTCCGACTTCCGGGTACGGTCGAACTGCCCAAACAGAAACCGATACGCATTTCCGAAGTCGAAGTAAGCGACGAAATACGCATCGATACCCGTAACAACGAGTTGAACCGCGTGCTGGGCGGAGGACTGGTACCCGGTTCGCTCGTGCTGACGGGCGGTGAACCCGGTATCGGCAAATCGACACTCGTCCTACAGGTGGTGCTGAGCATGAGCGGCAAACGAACACTGTATGTGTCGGGCGAAGAAAGCGTCAAACAGTTGAAACTGCGGGCCGAACGACTCGAGGCTAAAAACGACGATTGTTATATCGTAGCCGAAACGTCGCTGGAACAACTATTCGTACACATTCAAAATACGCAACCCGACATCGTTATTGTCGATTCCATCCAGACGATTTCGACCGAAAGCATCGACTCCTCGCCCGGAAGCGTGGCACAGGTACGCGAATGTGC
>JAIRTG010000046.1 GCA_031255055.1 Prevotellaceae bacterium | reverse complement strand
TGTCATCCACAACGTTCCCGAACTGAAAAAAGAAGTTGAACATGTTTTAAAAAACAGGTAATTCGTAGCTTGCAACCGTACGGGGCGTTGCGGGGCAGCGCCCCGCAGAGGGGGTAGCGGAAGACCGCCGAAGGCGGGCTGAAGCGAGGGGGAGACTTCCCCCCCCTAATTCTCTTTCTCTTTCTCTCTCTTGAAGGAAGACGCCAACAGCGGACTGTAGCGAGGGGGAGACTCCCCCCTAATTATTCTTTCTCGGTCTTCCTCCGCACGGAAAGGAGATCGGATGGGCGGCCTACGGACGGCGGCCTACGGACGAACTTACATGTGCGTTTCGTCGGACGACCGGTTCAGGTAATTGCTGTAGTTCGGCAGCGCCGCGAGAAAACGCTTGACCGTGGTCTGAATGGTGGTGTAACTCTCTGCTCCGGCGGCATTGAGGTGACCGCCGCCGTCGAAAACGTCTTTCGCTACTTTGTTCGCAGGAAAAGTTCCCTGTGAACGAAACGAAATCTTGATCTTGTTTTCATCTTCGCGCATGAATACGGAAAATTCGATGCCTTTGATCGATAACGGCATGTTGACAAATCCTTCGGTGTCGCCTGTCGTGAAATCGAAATTTGTCATTTCTTTGGCCGACAGGGTGAGCAGGGCGGTGCGGTATTTGGGGTAGATTTTCATCTTTTTGTGAAGCGTGTAGCCCATCAACCGAAAGCGGGAGACCGAATAGGCGCCGTAGACGTTGTTGTAGATCGCGTCTTTGTTGATGCCTATTTTTAATAGCTCGGCGACGATCAGGTAGATGCCCGGGTTGTTCGAGTTGTAGGAAAAGTTGCCGGTGTCGGTCATCATGCCGACGTAGATACATTCGGCGCAGGAACGGTCTATTTTCGGAAAGTCGCCCATGCGTATGATGAAACGGAAAATAAGCTCGCTGGTGGACGAAATCTCGGGATGGGATATGATGATGTTGGCGAAGTTGTCGGGATATAAATGGTGGTCTATCATTATTTTGATGGACAGGGCTTGTAGTACGGTTTCGGCCATGTCGCCGCATCGGGCGATTGCGTTGAAGTCGAGGGTGAAGATGACGTCGGCGGTGGCGATTAGTTGGACGGCTGTCTCTTTCTGGTGTTCGTAGATGATGACCCGACGGCAACCGGGCATCCATTTTAGAAAATCGGGAAAGTCGGTGGGGACTATGACGACGGCTTCTTTTTCGATCGCTGTCAAGTAGTGCCATAGTCCTAATGAGGCGCCCATCGCGTCGCCGTCGGGACCGACGTGGGGGACGATGACAAATCGCTCGGAATGTGCAATAATTCGTTTCGCTTTCGCAATATTTTCATCTGAAATAAGTTTTGGGATCATTCTTTCTCAAAATTAAGTTTAGTATATCAGTTATTAACGGTTTTTTTTCAATCGGCCCACAAATGTAAGAAAAATCTTGAGTTCGGGATCAATCCGTGAACGACAAAATGTAGGCTCCCTGTTTCCGTATCGAGTGGAAGGCGATGCTTTGCTCAAGGCAGGTTTTTTCGATCGAATTGTGATGCCGGTTTGTAATGGTTTTGTCAACAATCACGTGTTTGGGCGTTAAGAGTGTAAACAGGTCGTCGGCGGTCGGTGTTGCTTTCTCTCCGACGATCAAATAGTCTATTTCTAATGCTTCCGACGCCGTTTTCCCCGTTAATGAGTCGTTTGTCAACACCAGAAAGGTGTTCGATTTGAAGCGGACGAATCCGTTGTCGTATCCGTCGTTTTGCGAGACGGTGTGCGGTTTGTCGTGCATTTTCCGCAACCGGAATGTTTTGGTAATCCGGTTCAGCTCGGACAGGTCGCCGCTGTAGACCATATTGCTTTTCCCGGCGATGAACCCGACGTGTGTGTGCTTTATGCCTGCATATACAATCACTTGCGAGGTGGTGATGGTGCGATAGTGAACAAAGAGATCGATAAGGCAGGATGTGAAAACGGCGGTGCAGCAGAAAAGTAACGGGAGGTATTTTTTTGTCGTACAGTAGCCGATGAAGCAGGCGACGGCTGTGAATAGCAGTACGACCTGACTCTCTTCTATCGCAATGTGCCATTGGGAGAACGGTAGCCGGTGGATGATGTCCAAGGTCGTGTTGACGATTCGGATGAAGCGGATCAACATGGTGGCGATGACCGATGAAAGAAGCGGTAGAAATGAGGCGGCGAGTAGTAGCACCGCGCTGTAGACGATGACGGAAGCGGCGGGAATGACGACTGTATTGGTCAGCAGAAAGTAGACCGGAAATTGATTGAAATAGTAGACCGTGAAGGGCGCCGTGCCTGCCTGGGCGGCAAATGAAACGAGTAACAGACGCCATAGCCAACGGTCTTTGTCCTGCAATTTCTTTCCGAATAATTTCATGGTCAGGACGATGCTCAGTACGGCCGAATAGCTCAGTTGGAAGCCGATTTCAAATAAATAGTTCGGGTTGACCAGCAGCATGACGAAGGCTGACAGGAAGAGGGTGTTATAGGTCTGGGGACGACGGTTAAGCGCGGTGCCTGCCGCCATAAATGTAAACATGGTCGTGGCGCGAATCACGGATGGGGATAAGCCGGCGATAAAGGCGTATGCCCACAGAAATAGGACGGCTAAAAGGGTTCTTATCTGTCGTTGCAGGCTGTTGCGGCGCAATCGGCCGAATAGCAGCATGAAGACGGCATATACGATCCCGACGTGTAATCCGCTTACCGCTAATACGTGCATCGCTCCCGAACCGCTGTAAATGTCTCTTGTTTCCCTGTCCAGACTGTCTGTATATCCCAGCGTCAAGGCGGCCAGAACCGCAAATTCCTGTCCTTCGATACCGAATTGCCGGTAGATGTTGAGCAGATGGTTCCGGCATTTGTCGGCGGTACGTCTGAGCGAAAATGTTGTGCTGCTCCCTGTCTGCATCCATTTGTCTGCCGCGATGTAGGCTGTTGCGCCGATCCCCTGCCGCTTCAGATAGGCGGCATAATCGAATCCGTAAGGATTTAAAACCCCGTCGGGCTTGTCAAAGACGGCTTCGACTATCAGCAAGTCGCCGTACAGCAGTTTGGCGGACGCACTGTCTTTTTGAAAATAGACGATGGCGTTGCCTGTGGCGTTTTCGCAGTGCAGCGAATCGAAATGTTGCCGCAGACTTATTTCGCATTGATATGAGTTGGCTTTTTCGACAGGCGCACCTGTCAGCTCGATCCGGAAAATGCCTTTTTGCGATAGAAAGTCGAATCGGTCGTTTGTCGCATTACGGTTTTCCGTCAGCTTGTAGCCGCCAACCGCCGACAGGATGAATATCCCGACCCCGAACAGGTACCGGAAAGAGTAATAATGTCTGCTTTTTTGTAGCAGGAATGATGCCGAAATGAACACGGCAGCCAATGTGACGAATCCGACCGCCACCGCGTCGGACAAGTGTATGTGTCGGGTGAGAACGATGCCGGTGATAAATGGCAACAGTAGTCTGAAAAACGGATTGTTCTGTAAAAAATTCACTGCGTTTCGGTGTTCTTTTTCCCCAAAAGCGGATAGTCGATCGGCTTCCGGTGTGATTGATAAACGGCCTGTTTTCAATGTGCGAATAATAGATCGTGTATGGCGCCGATTTGGTCTGCGGCGTTGAATATCGAACTGCCGGCCACAATGACGTTTGCACCGCATTGGTACACTTTTGCTACATTTTGTAGATGAATGCCGCCGTCGACTTCGAGAAGACACGACGGATGGTGTTTTTGAATCATCGCACGTACTTTTCTGATACGCTCGTCGCTTTCTTCAATATATTGCTGTCCTCCGTAGCCCGCAAAAACCGTCATCAAAAGTACCATGTCGACTTCTTTAATAAACGGTTCCAACACTTCGACCGGTACGTCGGGATTGACGGTAATGCCTGCCGTTATTCCCTCTTTTTTGATCTGCTCGATGACGGCAAAAGGATTCCCGACGGTTTCGAAATGAAAGGTGATGTTTCCGGCGCCGGCTTCTTTGAAGCGGGTGATGTAATTTTCGGGATGCTCGATCATCAAATGTACGTCCATCATTTTTGTACAGTGCGCTCTGATGGCTTTCATCACCGGAAAGGCAAATGAGATGTTGGGTACAAAAAGACCGTCCATCACGTCGATGTGTATCCATTCGGCTTCGCTCCGGTTGATCATTTCGCATACGCTTTGCAGATGGCCGAAATCGGCGGACAAGATAGAGGGTGAGATGATTTTTTTCATGCGGTGAGACTCCTTTTCGAATTAGTTGTTCAACGATAGTAACCGGCCGACATATTTCCCGATAATGTCGAACTCGATATTTACGACCGTGCCCTGATTTATCCGATGGAAATTTGTAAATTCATACGTGTAGGGGATAATGGCGACTTCAAATGTGTTGTCGGTCGGATTCACTACCGTCAGACTCACTCCGTTCACCGTAACGGAGCCTTTGTCGACCGTCATGTAGCCTCGTTTTGCCATCTCGCGGTCGAATGTGTACTTGAATACATAATACCAGCTACCGTCGGCTTCCCGTCGCTCGACACATTCCGCCGTTTGGTCGACATGTCCTTGTACGATATGTCCGTCGAGGCGGCCGTTCATACGCATGCTCCGTTCCAGATTTACTTTGCTGCCGACTTCGAGCAGTCCGAGATTTGAGCGTTCAAGTGTTTCTTTGATCGCTGTGACGGTATAGTCGTCGTCGGTTTTCGATACCACCGTTAAACAAACGCCGTTGTGCGAAATGCTTTGGTCGATCGACAGTTCGTTCACAAATGAGCACGACATCGTTATTTGCAGGTTTTCCCTGTCTTTTTTTAGGCCAACCACTGTGGCCGCTTCTTCTATGATTCCTGAAAACATGTTTTTTTAATCTTTTAAATTAATTGGGGTTTTATGTTCTTGCAATGTTTTTAATGCTTTTTACTCGGCCTATTATGTTCTTGCTACGTTTTTAACGCCTTTTACTCGGCCTATTTTTTTGATAATCGCGTTTAAATCTTTGGTATCGTTCACCATCACCGTTACGTTTCCCTGAAAGAGTCCCGCGTTTGAATCGATCGAGATGGAGCGCAGGCGGATGGCGCTTTCTTTTGAAATCAACGATGTGATGTTGGTTACAATGCCGATGTCGTCGTTTCCGACAATGCGCAGTGTGACCGGATATTGTGAATTGTCCGATTTGCCCGACCACGCGGCTTTTACGATCCGGTATTCAAATCGCGCTTTCATCTGTGGGGCGTTCGGACAGTCTTCTTTGTGGATTTTGATGCCGCCGCCTGCCGTCACAAATCCGAAAACCTGATCGCCGTAGATGGGATTGCAGCATTTTGCCAGTTTGAAATCGACGTTTTTCAGGTGTTCGTCAATCACCAGTACGTCCTCTTTCGGGTCCACTTCGGGCGTCTCTTTTGAGAACGTCTCGGCGCTGCGCTGTACCGTTTCGGTGGCTGCATCTTTGTGTTCGAGTTCCAAAAAGGTATCTTTTATATGCAGCAAATCCAGCTTTTCGTTGGCTATTGCCTGATAGAAATCACTGACGGTTTTATAGCCTTTCTTTTTTGCCAGTCTGGAGATTTTACCGTCTTCGAGTTCAAGTTTCCAGTTTTTGAATCGTCGGAGCAGCAGTTCGCGGCCGTATTCGGCGTCTTTAAATTCGGTCTCTTTCAGCGCCTGACGGATTTTATTCTTGGCTCTTGACGTGACCACAATGTTCAACCACGACAGGTTGGGCTTTTGCGACGGCGCTGTCAGTACCGCAACCTGATCGCCGTTGTTGAGTATGTATTTCATCGGCACGTTCCGATTGTTGACTTTTGCGCCGACGCATCTTGTGCCGAGTTCGGTGTGAATGGAAAATGCAAAGTCGAGCACGGTGGCGCCTTTGGGTAGTCGGTGGAGATCGCCGTTCGGCGTGAAAACGAATACTTCTCTGTCGTACAGGTTGAGTTTGAATTCGTCCATAAAATCGATGGCGTTCAATTCGGGATTTTCGAGAATCTCGCGAATGTTTTTCAGCCATTCGTCCATACCCGATTCGCTTTTGATTCCTTTGTATTTCCAGTGAGCCGCCAGTCCTTTTTCGGCCACATCGTCCATCCGTACGGTTCTTATTTGCACTTCTACCCATTTTTCTTCGGGACCGAGCACCGTTGTGTGAAGACTTTCGTAGCCGTTCGACTTGGGTACCGAAAGCCAGTCTCGCAAGCGTTTCGGGTTGGGTTGATACAGGTCGGTCACGATGGAGTAGGCCTGCCAGCAGACGGCTTTTTCTCTT
This sequence comes from Prevotellaceae bacterium, assembly GCA_031255055.1. GTDB lineage: Bacteria > Bacteroidota > Bacteroidia > Bacteroidales > Paludibacteraceae > JAIRTG01. The sequence goes on along the minus strand of JAIRTG010000046.1, from coordinate 4,059 downwards.
TTGGCAGGGGCGTCTATGATGATGCGGATGGCAAATAAATCGTAGATATTTTCAAATTCGGTATTTTGCTTTTTCATCTTGTTACAGATGGAAAAGATTGATTTCGTACGCCCTTTTATTTCGAACGGTACGCCGATTTCGGTCATTTTTTCTTTCAGCGGTTCGATGAAGTCGGCGATATAGCGGTCGCGCGACTGTTTCGATTCGTTGAGTTTTGACGCTATTTCGTTATACATCTCCCTGTTGGTGTATTTCAGCGACAGGTCTTCCAGTTCGCCTTTGATGGAGTATAGACCCATGCGGTGTGCGAGTGGTGCGTAGAGGAATGTGCCTTCTTTTGCCATCTCGAGTTGTTTTTCTTTGCAGTGGTTGTCCGGTGTGCGCATATCGCACAATTGTTTTGCGATGATGATCAGGATTACGCGCACATCTTCGGCAAAAGTCAGCAGCAGTTTCCGGAAGTTTTCCGTTTCGAGCGACGTGTTTTTTTTGTACAGGTCTTCGACTTTTATCAGTCCTTGAATAATTGTGGCGACGTTCGTATTAAATTCCCTGTCGATATCGGTGACCGACAATTGTCCTTTTTCGACCGCCCGATGGAGCAGTACGCCCAGAACGGCCGTTCGTCCCAGACCGATTTCGTCCAGCAGTATCCGCACTACGTGCAACAGTTTCATTGTCGACTCTTGGGAGTGGGTTTTGTTGTCGTCTGCGTAGAATGTTTTCAGCAGTTGTCTGATTTTCTTTCGCTGGTCGAAAGTGAATAATTCGGGATGATTGTTCAGCAATTCGGCATACATTGCGGAAAGGTTTTGTTGCTTGTATTTAGACATATTCGAACGGGTTTTCGAGGTTGTATCGGGGCGAATGTTGTATGAAGTGTATGGTCAAAAACTTGAAAAGCGTACTGCAAATATACGATACATATTTTTAGCACAAGAATAAAGTTTTTGAAAAAGTTTTAAAATGGGGGGGGACGGGTAGTGAAGAATGAAGAATGATTAGTGCGGATTCTCTATGATTAATCACTAAACACTAAATACTATTAAGGTTGAATCACTCTTCATTCTTCATTCTTCACTGTCTTTCGGGGCGTTGCGGGGCAGCGCCCCGCAGAGGGGGTAGCGGAAGACCGCGCAGGCGGGCTGAAGCGAGGGGGAGACTTCCCCCCCCCCGAGTATTCTTGTCACGCATTTACGGTTATCGGGCAGTAATCGTTTTTTCAGTTCATCTTCGGCCGCTTTCAGTTCCACTTCGGCCGCTATTCGTTTTTCGCGTCCTTCGGCCTGTATGCGCAGCAAGTCGTCCATCGCCTGAAAGAGATCTTCGTTTGCTTTTTTAATCGTATCGATGTCCACAATCCCTCTTTCGCTTTCTTTAGCGATCTCCGCCGTCGATTGTTTCAGCATTTCGCTATTTCGCTTCAGCAGTTCGTTTGTAGTATCGGTAACGGCTTTTTGTACATTCAACGCCTGTTGGGTATGCGCCAGACCCAATGAGAGTACCATTTGATTTTTCCACAGCGGAATCGTATTCACGAGCGTCGACTGGATTTTATCGATCATTGTTGCGCTATTATTTTGCACCATTCTGATTTGCGGGGCCAACTGCATCGAAATGGTACGACTGAGTTTCAGGTCGTGGATTTTTTTCTCAAAGCGGGTGACCTGCTGTTCCAAATCGCGGTAAAGCTGCGCCTGTTCTACGTTGTTTGACGTCTGTACTTCTTTTTGCATTTCGGGCAGGGTCACTTGGTGCATTTCTTCCAATTTTTCTTCTCCGGCCTGTATATAGAGGGTCAGTTCGCGGAAATACGCCCGATTTTCCTGGTATTGTCGGTCGAACAAATAGATATCTTTCAGCAATGTTTGATTATGTTTGGACAGTTCCAGTTCGATTTTACCGATATTCGTTTCCACTTTTGAGTACTCGGATTGCAGTCGGGCGATTTTTTTCTTTACCGAGCCGAACAATCCTTTTCGTTCCGTCGCACCGTCGAAATTTTTCAAATCGACGGTCAAATTGATCAGTATTTCGCCGATTTCGCCCATATCTTTACTCCTCACCGAGGTCAAAACAGCGTCGGCAAACGAGGTCAGTCGATTTTGAGCGGCGGCGCCGTATTGTATAAGTTGGTTCGAATCGTTGAAATTAATCGAATTTTTATAAGTTTCTATTTTCGATTTTTCTTCGGGGGTCAGTTCCCGACCGGGATTTAATTGCAAATCTGTTGTCATAACGGTTTATATTTATTAAATTAGTTATTTTTCATTTTCATCGTCCAGCAGTCCTCTATTGCGCAGGTCTTGTAGAAAGGCGGCGGTTTCGGCGTTCAGGTTCACCACATCGTACTTGTACATCGATTCGGCTTCTTTTTTAAAAGCGGAGACAATTTGTCCGAATCCCGATTCGATATTCCGCATACTTTCCCGCATCGTCTCGCTATTCAGCTGACTATTTTCGATTTCGTCGTACTGTTTCAGCAAGCTGTTCAGCGAATCGTTATAGCGCATAAAAAAACGTTCGCTATCTCTATTTTTACGTTTTGCCACCACCGACGATATATCGATCAGGTCTTGTACATTTTTTTTCATCGGCAGCGAATCGATTTCGAGGCGCCACCGCTGTAATCCCGCGATAAACCGTAAAGCCGGTTCATCCTCCGGTTTCATATCCCGATCGCGGTCGATGCGGATTGTAGCCGTATCAAAAATTTCCTCTTCGCGCTGCCTCATATCCAGCCGGTACAAAAATTCCTTCGACGTCCTCAACATATATCCTATCGTAAAAAGCCAGTTCGCGAAAAACAGGAAAGCCATCCATCCGGTTTGTTTTTCGGCCAGCATCATCGACACCGTCAGCACCGTCAGTCCGAACGTACCCGCGAACGTACCGATCCATTTCATTTTTTTCACCGCCAGGCCGGCATAGAGCAATCCGAACGAGGTAAAAAACAACGTCGGTATAAAAACCGGTATATACCACAAATTTGTTATTTTCCATCTAAAATCCTTATTTGTCGACGGAATTGTTACTTTAGTCATCTTTTTTTATCAATCAAAGTTTAAATGAAGCGCAAATATAGTAGTTTTATATTTTAGGTACGATAAAATTTTCCACACTTTTAATTCTCCGGTGCGATAAATTTTTTCGTACTTTCGTCCGAAATTAAAACCATTCATAAGATGAAAAAAATAATTCTTTCCACCCTTTCATTCCTATTTATAATAGTCCTTTATGCCCAAGAGGGCGACAATCGGGGATATATCGTAAAAGTCGGCGACCGGGCGCCCGATTTCACTATGACACTCACCGACGGCACACACGTTGATTTGGCATCCGTCGGAGGAAAAGTCATCATGTTACAATTTACGGCCGGTTGGTGCGGCGTATGCCGGCGAGAAATGCCTTTTATCGAAAAAGACATTTGGTTACGTCACAAAAGCAATCCCGACTTTATACTTTGGGGCATCGATCGGGACGAGCCGCTTCAAACCGTACTCAAATTCATCGAAGCCACCGGGGTCACCTATCCGATCGGATTAGATCCCGGAGCGAGTATATTCAAGCTTTTTGCCGAAGAGCAAGCGGGAATCACCCGGAACGTGATCATCGACCGGGACGGCCGCATCGTGATGCTTACCCGTCTGTACAACGAAGAAGAATTCGCACGGATGAAAACGCTCATAAACGACCTCTTGAGAGATCACTAAACACCGCGAAGAGAAAGAATATTAGGGGGGGGAGTCTCTCCCTCGCTACAGCCGCCGTAGGCATTTTCCTTGAAGAAAGAGTAAAGAGAAAGAGAAAGATAAAGAGAAAGATAATTTAGGGGGGGGAAGTCTCCCCCTCGCTACAGCCCGCCGTTGGCGGTCATCCGCTACCCCCTCTGCGGGGCTCTGCCCCGCAACGCCCCGTAAGAGAATGAAGAGTGTTTAGTGATTAGTGATTAGTCCCCCTCTATATTTTGTCAAGTGCAAAAAAAGGAATAACTTTCGGCGTAGCCATGCAGCAAGACCATTCAGCACTATAGGGATACTCTATTGATTAGTCCGGTTC
>JAIRTG010000233.1 GCA_031255055.1 Prevotellaceae bacterium | reverse complement strand
TAACATGCCCTCATGTTATTACCTCCGACGCTCATGTTTATAATAACATGCCCTCATGTTATTACCTCCGACGCTCATGTTTATAATAACATGCCCTCATGTTTATAATAACATGCCCTCATGTTTATAATAACATACCCTCATGTTTATAATAACATACCCTCATGTTTATAATAACATGCCCTCATGACATTGAGGTAATGAGGTTCCCGTATATGTTGTTATCAGGGCTACTAAGGTTGTTTTGTTGATGAAATTAGGTGGAAATAAGGTTATTTCGCCTGCGGCGAAACATCCGAATGTATGATTTGCTGCCCGTTTTGTACCGACGGCACAAATTGCCCCATTATCGAGACACGAGGCATTACGAGGGGAAACAGGGCGTCGGAACGGAGTATTGCGAAGGGAGTACGGGGCGTCATGGAGGATAGGCAACGGGGCGTTGCGGGGCAGCGCCCCGCAGAGGGGGTAGCGGAAGACCGCGTAAGCGGGCTGAAGCGAGGGGGAGACTTCCCCCCCCTAAATATCTTTCTCTTGCTCCAGGGATGACCGAACGGCAAACAAGGCGTACGAAAAACGAATATAAACTTCCTTCGTAAAGATTTTTTAGTAATTTTGTCCGGACTGTAGTTTAATTTATCCATCCATCCCGCATGAAAAAAGGAAATATCCTCGTTGTGGACGACAATAGTAATGTCAGAGCCGCACTGCGTATCTTACTAAATGCTCATTTTGAAAAAGTATCCCTGCTCTCCTCCCCCAATCAGTTGCCGAATGTGTTACGGGAATTTTCGCCCGATGTGGTGCTGCTCGATATGAATTTCTCTGCCGGAATCAATACCGGTAACGAAGGGCTGTACTGGCTGGGTGAAATAAAAAAACAGGATGCGGAACTGCCTGTCGTACTGTTTACGGCATACGCCGATGTCGATTTGGCCGTGAACGCTCTCAAAAAAGGCGCGGCCGATTTTGTGGTCAAACCCTGGGATAATGCTAAATTGGTGGCTACTTTACGGTCGGCCTATTCGCTGAGACTGTCGCAAAAAGAAGTGAAACGGCTCAGGGAAAAACAGGATGTGCTGACGAAAGATATGAATAAGGAAAAAAATGTGTGCTGGGGCGCTTCGGCCGCTATGCTGAAACTGAAATCAATGGTCGAAAAAGTGGCGAATACCGATGCGAATATCCTGATAACCGGCGAAAACGGAACGGGAAAGGAGGTGATTGCACGGGAAATACACCGGCTTTCGCGACGCTGTAATGAGGTGATGATCTCGGTGGATATGGGCGCTATCACCGAAACGCTGTTCGAAAGCGAACTGTTCGGCTGCGTGAAAGGCGCTTTTACCGATGCTAAAACCGACCGCGCCGGTAAGTTTGAAGCCGCTAACGGAGGTACCCTGTTTTTGGACGAAATTGGTAATCTTAGCTTTTCGCTCCAAGCCAAATTGCTGAATGTGCTGCAAACAAGGCAGGTGACACGGATAGGAAGCGTAAAAGCTGCCGATATTGATATCCGACTCGTCTGCGCTACAAACCGAAATCTGGAACAATCGGTCGAAAAAGAAACTTTTAGGGAAGATTTGCTCTACCGTATCAATACCATCCAAATTGAACTGCCGCCGCTGAGAAAACGAATAGATGATATTGAACTGTTGACCGATTTTTTCCTGCATATTTACGGCAATAAATACAATAAACAGCACTTACGCCCGACAAAGGCCGCTATCGACCTGCTGAAACAATATGCCTGGCCGGGGAATATCCGCGAACTACAACACAGCGTCGAAAAGGCCGTAATCCTGTCGGAAGGAAACGAACTGGAACCGTCCGATTTCATGCTGAAAAAACAAAACAATCATCCGTCGGGTAAACCGGAGTGCCTCACGCTGGACGAGGCCGAAAAATTGGTGATAAAAAACGCGCTGATACGACATAAGGGAAATATGTCCGCCGTGGCGAACGAACTGGGCATTACCCGACCAACCCTCTACAATAAAATAAAAAAATACGGGCTTTAGGCCACCGAAAGCATGTTTAAATCTATCCAATACAAAACGGCTTTATACACGAGCGTGCTGATAGTGATCACGGTGGCAATAACGCTGAGCGTCGTGTACAGGCGTTATGAACTTGTCGTTTTCTGTGCGATGCTGTTTTTTATCTTCCTGCTGCTACTCAACAAAAGTTATAAAAAGTATAACCGGAATATCCTGTTTCTGCTGAACGCGCTCGAAAACGGCGATTATTCATTCCACTTCGCCGAAACAAAACTGTCGACAAACGAAAAAGAACTGAATGTGATGATGAACCGTATCAAGGATATTCTGAGCGCAGCGAGAAAAGAGGTTATCGAAAATGAAAAATTTCTGAGCCTGATTGTCGAAAGCGTTTCTACCGGCATCATCATTGTCGACGACCGAGATATTGTTCAAAATATCAATCAGGCCGCACTGGACTTATTGGGCTTGCCTGTCTTTACGCATATAAAACAACTGCGCAATATCAACGAAACGACGTTTGAAACATTTCGCGCACTGAAATCGGGCAAACGGGCACAGGTGACCGTCGCCAACGAACGCGAAGAACAACAAATAGCCCTCCAAGCGTCGGACATCCGATTGCGAAAAGGTAACCTGCGCGTCGTCACGATGAACAGTATCGGCAACGAACTGGAAAATAAAGAAATGGAATCGTGGATAAAACTTATCCGCGTCATGACGCACGAAATTATGAACTCCATCGCCCCTATTTCGTCTTTGAGCGATACGCTGCTGTTTATGCTGAAAGACGATTCGACCGAACGTTCCGACGAACTGAAAGAAAATACGATCGAAGCCTTTGAAACCATCAGTACCACTGCAAGCGGATTGCTCTCGTTTGTCGAATCGTACCGAAAATTTACGGCTATGCCGAAGCCCGAAAAACACCATTTTGAATTGAAAAAACTGTTGGAGGAAATAGTCAAACTGCACGAAATTCCTTTGAAGGAGAAAGGAATACAGGCCACGATACGGATGGACAATGCGGATACCCTGCTTTATGCCGATAAAAAACTGGTCGCCCAAGCGCTTGTCAACCTGGTGAGAAACGCCATCGAATCGATCGACCGCCCGGACGGAAAATTAATCCTGACAGTCGAACTTCCGAACAAAAACAACCTGAGCATCCACGTAGAAAACAACGGTAAGCCGATACCGAAAGAAACGCTTCCCAACATTTTCGTTCCGTTTTTCACCACAAAAGAAAAAGGATCGGGCATCGGACTGAGCGTATCGCGCTACATCATGCGTTTGCACGGAGGCAAGCTGCAACACGCGCTTTCTTCCGGCGGAAATACGGTTTTCAGCTTATATTTTTGAAAATCCTGCCATTTTATGTTAAGCGCGACATCCATCTCCCGTCCGAAACGTTTTAGCGGCAATTCATCTCAAAACAACCGAAATATGAAAAAACAATTGCTTATTTTCAACTTATTACTATCTTGCACCTTATTGACATCCTGTAATCAAACAAAAATGAACAAAGCCATCTACGAAGGAAATACCCCGAAGGCGGAAATCGTCGGAGACAAGTACACCAAAAAAATCACCTTACATATCGACACCGACGAAAAATGGCAACTGTATGCCGGAAAAAGTATTGATGCAATCGACTTCGGTACGCCTGTCTTACAGGGAAGCGGAAAAGGCGCTTTCGAGACGCCGTTGGCCGATACCGTCAGGATGTATTTTCAGTTGAACACCGAAACCGGAAAGACCATTTTGGCGGAAAAACACCTGCCGATGGAAGGCGGATATAATTTCAGGGATTTGGGCGGTTACAAAACAAAAGACGGTCGCCATATGAAATGGGGAAAGATTTTCCGTTCCGACGGTTTATCCGGTTTGACAGACGCCGATTTGCGCTATCTGGCAAGCATCCCTATTAGAACCGTTGTTGATTTCCGCGATCGGAACGAAACGCTGATGGCGCCCGACAAGTTGCCATCAACCGCCGGCTATGTAAGCATGAGCATCAGTCCCGGCAACCTGCTGACCGGAGTACAAAACATCCGAAACCGGCAGGTCGATTCGCTAATGATGGAAATGAATCGTCTGTTTGTAAGCGACAGCGCGATAATTGCCGTCTATCGCGATTTTTTCAAACTTGTTCTGGACGAGCAAAATCTTCCGTTGCTGTTTCACTGTTCGGCGGGAAAAGACAGAACCGGCATGGGCGCCGCCCTGCTACTGTATGCGCTGGGAGTTGACGAGGAAACGATTATGAACGACTACCTTCTTTCGTCGGTCTATCTGACCGAGAAATACGCCGGATTTATCGAAGAACATCCCGAAACGGCATCGCTGTTCACCGTCAAAAAAGCGTTCTTACAGGCGGGCATCGACCTGGCAAAAGAAAAATACGGCAGCATCGAAAACTTTCTGACCGGTTCGTTGGGCGTGGATATTGACAGGATGAAAGAGTTGTTTTTGTGGTAGGCTTTAGCCCAATGTCATTCGGTTAAGGATCACAGTTCTGTCGGCACTTGGCGTCTTCCTTCCTGAAAGAGAAAGAGAAAAATAAAGAAATTTAGGGGGGGGAAGTCTCCCCCTCGCTTCAGCCGCCTACGGCGTCTTCCGCTACCCCCTCTGCGGGGCTCTGCCCCGCAACGCCCCGTAAGACAGTGATAAGTGATGAGTGTTTAGCGATTAATGATTAATTGTTAAACATGGAGAACTTACAAATTAATCCTTAAC
>JAIRTG010000158.1 GCA_031255055.1 Prevotellaceae bacterium | reverse complement strand
GTCGTTGTTCTTCCATTGTAACAGTGTATTTTCAATTTTTCTTTTCATATCTACCGATTTTATCCGACAAACGATATTTTTACCTCCAAAAATACCCACAAATATAAAAGAAATAGTTGGCGTTGAAAAGTATTTTCTTCCGCTCGCTTCTTTCTGCAAATGTCCGAACCTTGATTTTCCTGATATTACAGGATTGTTCTGATTTTGTTGTGTTTTTCCGTCTCTCACCCCGTGCTGCGGCTACTTGTCCGAACTCACCCCCCCCCCAGATGAATCAGGTGGTTATGCACAGGTTGCCCTTACAGGCAATGTGATGAGTTGCTTTTTGGGATTTTCACGAATCACTTTTCACGCTTCATTCTTCACTGTCTTACGGGGCGTTGCGGGGCAGAGCCCCGCAGAGGGGGTAGCGGAAGACGCCGTAGGCGGCTGAAGCGAGGGGGAGACTTCCCCCCCCCTAATTCTCTTTCTCTTTCTCTTTCTTCTCCGAACTTCCAACCTCTAATCAGCGGGTGATGATTAATTTTCTTGAAGTGTTTGTGAGCCTTAAATCGGCGCGGTATCTTTTCAGGTTTTCTTTTGCAGGCCCCGAAGTCCTGACACCCGTTCCGTCGACGAGCAGAAAGGCCGAACCGCATTTTTCGCATACCGCATTCCCGTTGCCGTCGTGATGTACTCTGATGTTCCGATCTACTTCGTGCGGACAGGCCATGTCGAAAGCAACGTATTGACCGAATGCATCAAATAACGGAACGTAAACCAAAATGCCGCCATATCCGATACGGTCTGTCTCCAGTCGCGGTTTGGTGAACTCTAATGACGCATTTACGTTGCCGTAGAATGTGGCGTATTCTCCGCCTAAATCTAATGACAGATAGACCGGAAGGTTCGGAATGGAGGTCACGTTGTTTCTGTTGCAGGCGCAAAATGATGTGATTGCATATATGGTGCAGAGTAGGAGTCGGGGCGATTTCATGATGTTCGGGTTGTCGATAACCGAAATGTCTCCGGCTAAAATGAGACTTCCGGAGCGGATTCGTTTCCTGTGTCCGACTTAAAGTATGGTTTGGAACGGAAGCCGAATAAAGATGCAAAAATGCTGGCCGGTATTCTTCTGATGGCTGTGTTGTATTCCTGTGCTACCTGATTGAAACGACTCCTTTCGACGGCTATCCTGTTTTCTGTCCCTTCGAGTTGGGCTTGCAATTCCAAAAAGTTCCGATTGGCTTGCAATACCGGATAATTTTCGACTAACAGACGACTTAACGCGGAACTTAATTGTCCTTGTGCCTGTTGAAATTGTTCCAACGCTTCGGGAGTCAGATCGGCCGGGTTGACCCGAATGCTTGAGGCTTTTGCACGCGCTTCGGCAACTTCGATGAATGTGTTGCTCTCGTGACCGGCGGCGCCTTTTACGGTCGCTACCAGATTGGGAATCAACTCGGCTCTCCGCTGATATTGCGTTTCGACATCGGCCCATTGTGCCGTCACTTTTTCTTCCTGATTAACCAAATTGTTGTATGCACTGAATACCCAAATGATGGGGATGAGTATGACAATGATTAGAATGATGATTCTACCTTTTTTCATTTCTTTGATTTTTAATTTTTAGATTTATCGTTTATAATTGAATCTTTTACCATCGGCTTGTCGCCCCGCCGCCGCCCGAACGTCCGCCGCCGAAGCTGCCGCCTCCTCCAAAACCTCCGCCGCCGAAACTACTTCCGCCGAATCCGCCTCTGCCGCTCGAATATCCGCCGCCTGAGCCGGTATAGACGGTTGTTTTGACCAGTCTCGGCAATGTTTTGTTTTTATGTTCTTTGTATCCGCAAAATTTGCATCTGTAGGTCACCTGCTGAATACCTGTACTGATATATGTGGGGGGCAACAGCGTTTTTGTACTTTCTTTGCCGAAGGCTTTTGTTGCGCACTTGGGACAGTGGGTGTAAACGCTCGGTAAATCGAGCATAAAAACGGCTTCGTTTCGACAATTATCGCATAGAAATACATCGTAGTCGACCGCTTTTAACTGTTCTTCAAATTGCTGCGAAAGTTTTAAGTAGCTGTCTTCCTGTTTTTCGGATAACAGGTGCATCGTGCTTCCGCAAGCATTACACGGTATGGGCGCTTTCCGCACTTGATTCATTTTGCGTTTTATCCAAAAGGATACCGGAATAAGCGTGAACGGCACGGGAATGAGTAATAGCAGGTACTCGGTCTCGGATGTCAGCAGAATGGTAATGCCGCTAAATAGCGGAAGAATAAAGCCAATCAGCGAAAATAGGCCGCTTTTTGACAGCTTGATCGCCTTGTATCTGTCGAGATTGGTTTTCAGTTTTTTGTCGTTCAATGTTTTGCGGACAACGCTTTTGAGTCGCAAAAGGGTGAAAAGGATGATGATGAGGTAGACGGAAAGGGCGAACGGAATGGCGGACGACCGGTTGATGTGTTGCTCGTATTTCTTTGAATCGGAGGCGGGTTCCTTTTTTATGATGTCTGCCAGCATGTCGATTCCCGCAATGAATCCCGCGTCATAATCTTCGTTTCTAAATTCGGGTAGCATTGCTTGGCTTTGAATACGTTTTGCGATGGCGTCGGGCACAATGCCTTCGAGTCCGTAACCGGTCTCGAAAGTGATTGCCCGCCGGTCGAGCACAAAGAGTATCAGTAGACCGTTGTCTGCTCCCGCTTTCCCGATGCCCCATTCTTCAAATAGTTCGGTGGCGAACATCTTTATCTCTTCGTCACCGATCGAATTGACAAGTACAACGGCTATTTCGGCGCCTGTTTCCTGTTCCAGTTGCAGGAGCCGACTGTTTAACCGATCGACGGTCGAACGGTTGAGGATGCCGTCGGGATTACTGACAAAGGCGCTCGCGTCTGCAGTCTTCGGGTTCGGAATGGTTTTGACGGTGTATGTCGCCGCAAAAAGAGAAAGCCTCGATGCGATGAAAATAACTATGTGGATGAAGAGAAATCGCTTTAGCATGTTGAAAGAGTTTTGCGGTTGTCCGGTGCGACAGGCTACTAATTGTTCAGGACAAAGAGCAACTCGACCTCACAAATCACATGTGAATAGGGAGGTACGTTGGCGTTTAATCCGCTTTTGCCGTAGGCCAGACTGTACGGAATCATCATTTCGATGATGCCGCCGGTTCCTATTTTGCGTATTCCTTCGATGAATCCTTTGGGCAGGTCGCTGATATAGGCTCCTGCGTTTGTCAGTTCCATTGCGATTTCGCCGTCAATCAGGCGTATTTTGTTGTTGTATCTGACATACGTCCCCGAGTTTTCGTCTGGGTTGTTGATACCTCCCTTGTAGATGATTCTGTAACGCAATCCGCTGTCTGTTGCGGAGTATCCGCTGTCGTTTTTATGCTGTTCCCACCATTCGTCGTTCAGCAGTTTCCATTCGATGTAATTGTCGTCTTTACACGATGAAAGTAAACAAAGACAGGATATTCCGAAGGCGAGAAAAAAAGTTCGTTTCATAAAATTGGCGTGTAATGTTATGTGGATTAGAGTGAAATTATTTGCTTATGTCAAAGTTAAAACTGCCTACGCGATGACCGTCGATAAAGAAATCGGCTCTATATCTGCCGGCTTGCAGGATTTCTCCTACTTTCCAGTAGATAGCATCCGAAACGGATTCACCGCCGTATTCGAAGTCTTTACGCGCCGAGTAGGCGATATTTTTGTCTTCGTAGGTAAACACATTTGTATTGTTTTTTGAAAGTATTTCGCCGTCCGGTCGTGTGATGCGCAGGAAGAGCGTTTTGTCGCCCGGCGGAGCGGTAATGTTTTTCGAGACCGTATAGTTAAATTGCAGGGTCTCGATCTGAGAAAACCGTTTTGTGGCTCTGCCGCGATTGTTCAGCGCCTGGAAACCGAAATGACTGATTTCAAGAATCGAGGCGCGTGTGACGACTTCGGTAAGTGTTTCTTTTTCTTTCGACAGTTGTTCGACCGTTTCGCTTGCCGCCTGATACTTTCGGCGTACCTGTATATTTTCGGTTTTCAGTTCGCGATTGATTGTATTCAGCGAATCGATCTGATTCACGTATTGAGCCATCACTTTGCGTACCGTTGCCAGTTCGTTGCGCAATTCGGCGATACGTCGTGCGTTGGTTGCTTTGGTGACGCGCAGTTCTTCCAGCAATTGTCGTACCTTCATCTGTTCATTTTCCAGAAGGCGGACAAGGGAGTCGTTTTGTATGTTGAACGAATAGGATTCAAACTCAATGCCTAAATCTCGGTATTCCTGTTCCAGTTGTTCTTTTTCAAGGTTCATCATTTCGACCACTTCAGCCATTTCTTTATTTTGGCTATTCAGTCTCAGCACGTAAAAAACAACTAGCGCCGTCAACAAGACGATGATGATTCCCCCGATAACAATGATATTTTTATAATTTTTCATACGGTGTGTGTGTGTTAGAAGGTTTTTACAACAAATTCAATATCTTTTCCAGATGTATACCTCTCGAACCTTTGATGAGTACGGTCTGATTTTCGATCGGATATTTTGCCAGATAGTGCCGAAATTCGTCGACGGAAAAGAAACTGAAGTAGGTACATTGTATTTTTTTAAATTCCTCGCCGATCAGAAACACATTTTCAAGTTTATTTTCCAGCAGCAGGTCGACGATATTTTGGTGTTCGGTAGCGCTTTGTGCGCCGAGTTCGAGCATATCGCCGAGAATAAATGTTCTGTTTTTGCCGGCGTATGCGATAAAATTCATAATAGCCGTACGCATACTGGTCGGATTGGCGTTATATGTATCGATAATCAGTTTATTTTTGGATGTTTCGGCATACTGCGAGCGGTTATTTGTCGGCACAAAATTTTCGATTCCCGATTTGATCGATTCCGGATTGATTTCAAAATAGTGTCCGGCCGCGACCGCCGCCAACACATTTTCGGCATTATAGGCGCCGATCAGGTTTGTTTTTATTCGGATCGATTTAGCGTCTTTCGGTTGGCATTGCATTTCCAGGAAGGGGGAATTGCCGACAATGTTTCCGTAGACGTATGCTTTCGTATTTTGCAGGCTATAGCTATTAATTTTTTCCGACGGGATTCTCGCGCTCGAGGCCATCTGTACCAAGAAAGGGTTATCGGTATTCAGGAAGAGTCTTCCGCCCGATTTCGAGATATTTTCATACAGTTCGCCTTTTGCTTTCATCACGCCTTCAAAGGATTGAAATCCTTCGAGGTGAGCTCGTCCCACATTCGTAACCAGGCCGTAGTTCGGGGCTGCGATTTCGGTCAATAGTTTGATTTCGTCGGGACGACTCGCGCCCATTTCCACCACCGCCAATTCGTGTTCATTTGTCAGCTCCAGCAGGGTAAGCGGTACGCCTATATGATTATTCAAGTTACCTATAGTGGAGTGAACCTTATATTTTTCTTTCAGGATAGCGCCGATCAATTCTTTGGTAGTTGTTTTTCCGTTAGTGCCGGTGACGCCGATAATTTTAGTCTTCAGTTGTCGGCGGTGGTATGCGGCCAATTGTTGGAGGGTCGTCAACACATCGTCGACCAGGATCATTCGTTGGGATTTTGCGTACCGTTTATTATCGATGATTGCAAAATTACAGCCGTTCTTCATCGCTTGTAGCGCAAAAGCGTTTGCGTCAAAGTGAGGGCCTTTCAGCGCAAAAAAGATTGAACCGTGTTTTGCCAGCCGACTGTCGGTACAGATTGATGGGTATTTTAAGAATACGGAATAAAGCTCCACGTCTAAAACTATTGGTTGATCGATACGGTCGCAAAAATAATCATATTATGCAGAACGAAAGACAGGGCAGAAAGAATATTAACAAAAAAAGGCTAAACCTTGCAATGAAAGTTTAGCCTTATATGACGGTATTATTTTCAAGTCAATTAGAACTGATACCCCAGTGAAACATTCAATTGATTTCGTTTCAGCGTCGAATTATCCAATCCGACCGAGTTGATCAATCCCCAGTCATAACCGGCAGTGAGCACAAAGTGATGGAATTGGACACCGGCGCCGAGTCCCAATTTGAGGTCAAAACGGCTCAAGGCTTCATTGTGGTCGCCATACCAAGAATAATCTTTTCCGCCCGATACGTTTAATATATTGGCCGTATTGGTTGTTTTTCCCGACAGTCCGATCGTAAAATTAGGTCCGCCGTAAGCAAACAATCTGACCGCATTGGAAACATTTCCGCCGACAGTGAGTCTGAACGGGACATTCAGATAATGACCGGTTCTTTTGGCGGTGATCGAATTACCGCCCACTGCGATCAGGTCTTTGTTATTTTTGGTCATCGTATACAGCACTCCGTAATGTAATCCCACGGGGCCTTGAATACCCATATCATACGTCAGTCCGACTTCAAATCCATTATATCCCTTATCGCCGTGTGCGTATTTTAGGAAGGTATTTTTGGTATTGAATTTAGAATTGACATATCCTGCCTGAATGCCCAACTGAGCGTTGGCTGTTGTTGCACCGAAGATGATTAACCCTGCAACCAATGTTACTTTCATTGTCTTTTTCATACGTTTTTTTTTGTTTAATTTTTAGTTCAATAAATTAGAGATACAGATTTCGAGTCTCAGGTCGAAAGTATATATCTCCGTTTTCTGTCCGGTAAGAACAAGCGAATATCTTGTTTTGTTTTTGTCGGCTTTTCTCTTTTTACGAAACGATATGATTCTTAAAGCATCGTTTGCACACTTGGGAAAGAAAGAGAAAGAGAAAGAGAATTAGGTGGGGGAAGTCTCCCCCTCGCTTCAGCCCGCTTACGCGGTCTTCCGCTACCCCCTCTGCGGGGCGCTGCCCCGCAACGCCCCGTAAGACAGTGATTAAATAGTGATTAGTGATTAGTGAT
>JAIRTG010000137.1 GCA_031255055.1 Prevotellaceae bacterium | reverse complement strand
CAGGATAGGCCCCATTACGCCCCGCTGGTATCATCCAGTCGTATAGGTTTTACCGTTTTTTTTGACTTATTTTCGCAAAATTGCTATAGTAGAGGTTATTATGCAATCCAAAGCCGCCCAAATTGCCGCCTTGCTCCGGGGGAAAACCGTATTCTATGTGAATATCGAGACCCCGGACGACCAGGACTCAATCACTGAAACAACATTGGAAAACCCGGATGGGATCGCCGTTTCAGTGGAGGAGGATAGTATCACCTTCAAAGCGGACAATAAAACCGCTTCTTTTGCCATGTTGGAAGCCGCCCAAATCCTGACCAACCGGACGGAGGATCTCGAAGTCATCGTAACCTTTGCCGTAAATGGCGGCTTGCAGATAAAGAGCCGCCTCTAAATGCGCCCTTGCCCACGCCGGGTATTAGTGGTATATTGAAAAACCGAGAGCGGTATAAAACAAGGAGCCGCCGCATAGGACTCCACGAGTATAGCGGAGAGCAGGATAAAAATGCAGTCAACAATCACTATTGATGGAAAAGATCATATTGTCCAATCAGAAGATATTTTCTTCATAAAAAGCGAGAAATCGAAATATTGCCGTTATTTCCGGGGAAATGGTGAACTTGCTCAAGGACACATCAAGCAGTTATTTTTCCACAACGTATTATTTATAGAACAAGTGGATTGCCACTATTTTTCTCCTGTATCAATATGGTATCAAACCTCAATCCCTTTTATAAAGATTTTTTATTCCGAATCAGGCAAAGCATTGTATCAGGATGCGCTTTCAAATGAATATTCCGTAAGCAGAGGTGTATATATTTGTAAAAACAGAGGTATTGAAGCTAATCTCACATTTCCAGCCAATAAACCTATTCATGGAATCAGAATATTTGCTTTTGACAAATTTTACAATCATTACTTGAAGCAAAGATTTCCCGATGATAATTTGAACCTGGATAGCCTGCCCCAATTTGACAATACGAATTATGCCGATCCTGACTTGCAGATTGTGTTTAATCAGATAAAACAAGGCATGAAATTTGGAATTGAATCCGGGTTGTACTACGAGAGCAAGGTTGCGGAGATATTATTTTTGATTTCAAAAAAACATACTTTTCCTGCAAGGCGGAATAAAATCCATATATTGAAACATCATGATTTTTCGGTAGTGAATGAGGTCAAAAGAATTATTGATGCTAGTATTGCGAATTCTCCAAGGATTTCAGATATAAGCTCTTGTGTCCATGTAAGCCCCGCAAAATTGCAAAATGATTTCCAAACCGCGTTTGGTTGTACTATTCACGAGTATGTACAAAAAGTTCGTATGAAAAAAGCGTTACATAAAATTGAGACCACTGATGAACCGTTTTATATGATTGCAAAAAGTGTCGGTTGTAAGAGTCCCGGACGGTTTTCTGAAATATTCCGGGATACCTTTGGCGTTACCCCTTCAGAATATAGAAATTCCAGAAACAAACCATGTTAAATATGAACATTATCTATTCTTACCGCCTTTTCCAAGGCGGCATTATCTACTTTGAAATCGGACATGAGAAACTTTTAACCAACCAATTATATGCAAAGGGCTGTTTTCCGGCTATAATTTCCATCCTTTCGCCTGTTCCTGGGCGGTCCACAGGGCATGATAAAGACCCTGGTTTTTCAAAAGTTCCTCATGGGCTCCTTTTCCCTCAATACGCCCTCCGTTAAATACGATAATTTGATCTGCCCCACGGATAGTTCGTAAATGATGGGCAATTACAAGTACCGTCCTGTCTTTGGCAAGGGTACTGATCGCCCTCTGGATTTTTGTTTCGTTCACCGGATCGACATTGCTTGTAATCTCGTCTAATACCACAATCGGCGCGTTTTTGATAAATGCGCGGGCTATAGAGATACGCTGCTTCTGGCCTCCTGATAAACCTACGCCGTTTTCTCCAACGATGGTATCATAGCCTTCTGGCAGACCGGAAATAAAATCATGTATTTGGGCGCGTTTTGCCGCCTCAATTACTTCTTCCCGTATCGCTTCACTTTTGCCGATTTTTATATTGTCCAAAATACTGCCCGAGGCAAGATAGACATTCTGCATAACGATACTTATACGATCCAGCAGATCTTCGTAATCCATATCACGAATATCGACATTGCCGATTTTGACGCTGCCGGTTTGCACATCCCAAAACCGCAGCAAAAGATTCGTAACGGTCGTTTTCCCGGAACCGGACGGCCCGACAAGCGCGGTCAGACTTCCGGGCGGAACATGAAAGTTGACATCTCGCAGGGAGAATTCATCTCTCTCACCCGATTTATAGGCAAAACCAACGTTCTCAAAGGTAATATCAAATTCCTTCGCGTTTCGCGGCTCTTTTGGATTCGGCACAGGGGGAGTTTGTAACACGGCGGCAACACGGCGGTAACTATCCCTGATTTTTACAAATTCCAAAAAATAGAGTTCCAGCTTGGAGAAGGGTTTATAGAAAACGCTTGAAAAAATAACGAAGTACAGGAAGACATCCGTATCGACCGTCCCCTTGTACGCAAGAAAGGCGCCGGTGATGAGCATGACGGCGGCGGAGAGCTCAAGGAAAAAGCTAAAGCGGCCGGTATAACCCGCTATCACTTTGGCTTGCGTCGCGCTGCTCCCGCCGAATTTTTCAATACTTTCTTTAAGTTTTTGCGTGAAGGCGCTGTTCTCTGAAAATGCCTTCATCAAGGGAATGCCTTTTGCGTATTCGACAAATAGACTCACCATATCAGCCAAATCATCATTCGTCCTTTTTTGCGCAATCCCGCTTTTTCTCAGCCCCAGTAACAAGGCAATAACGGCAAGTGGCAGAAGCGAAATCATGCACAGACCGAGCGCCCAGTTCTTACCGAACAGCCACGCGCCCATAACCAGCGCGACCGCAATATCGCTCCACATAACGCATAAAAAATGTCCGACCATGCCTTCTAGATTTTCCACGTCCTTGTGGACTACCGTGTTAAGTTTTCCCAGCCGTTCCTGTGTGAAGAAACCGAGGGACAGTTTTTTCAGTTTACGGATCAGGCGGACGCGCACGTTTTCAACAACGTTGAATCCCGCATAGTGTTTAGCCAGATCAGCGATAATGGAAAAAACGGTCTTCGCCGCAAGCAGTATAACGCCAGATGTAATCAGCTTTCCCAAATCAACTGTACCGCCAAGCATGATACTAAACAAGGCGTTTACCGCAAGATAGATAAGACAGGCCCAAAGCAGTTCCCCGGCGGCAAAGCTAATAGTAGCGGCGGCGATAAGCGCCTTGCCCGCCGGGCTTGTAAAGCTGAGTATTTTCTTGAACATTTATATGCCCTCCCCGGATACCGCTGGAGCCTTGATGTCCCACCGGTCAACGGCCTCCTGCGCCGCTATCATCTCTGCGTACAGCGGGCAGCTTTCTATCAAGTCTCCGTGTTTTCCGGCGGCGGCAATATGCCCCCCGTCCATAACAATAATCTGATCCGCGCCCATAATCGCGGAGAGGTGGTGCGCGATCACAATGAGCGTCTTATTACGGGAAAGGTTTATAATCGCTTCCTGGATTAACTGTTCGTTATACGGGTCAATAGCCGCCGTTGCTTCATCAAGAATAATAACCGGCGTGTTTTTCAGAATCACCCGTGCGATGGCGATACGCTGTTTCTCACCGCCCGACAGCTTCACCCCGCCCTCGCCAACAACAGTATCGTATCCATCCGGCAGAGCGATGATCGTCTCGTGGATACAGGCCAGCTTTGCCACCTTGACAACATCTTCCCGGCTTGCCCCCTGCCGTCCTATGGCGATATTGTCCTCAATAGAAGTATTAAACAGAAAGCTCTCCTGTTGAACGATAGAAACAAGTTTTGTTAGTTCATGTTCGTCTGCATCCGCGATGTTTTTTCCGCCTATAGCCACCCTGCCGGTTTCCGCTTTCCAAAGACCCATCATAAGATTGGCAATCGTGGTTTTTCCCGAACCGGACGATCCGACAATTGCGCTTATTTCTCCCCGCCGGAATACCGCGTTGACATTTCTAAGCGCGTCCTCACGCCCATCGTAGCTGAAGGTAACATCTTCAAAGGCAATATCGCCGTTAGCAAGCGTTGTTCCGCCGTTTTCTGGCGTGGCGGCCTCGCCGGTAATACTCACAATATTTGCCGCCGAACGGTTCAGCAAGATACGCGCGTGTTCGTAGGACATATATTTTATCATAGCGGCGGAAAAAGCAATGGACAGCACTAAAGCCAGCACAAAGCGTGTAACGGAGATGCCGCCAGGGAGCAGATGAATTCCATAGACAATCACGAGAAATACGCCCGTTTGTAAAACCGTCAGTATGATGCCCTGTGGGATGGAAACGCCAAGCATCATTCGGCGCACAGCCTTCACATAGTTTTTGATATGAGCAATCAACGCGCCGCTCTTGCGCTCCGATTTGGAAAATGCTTTAACCGCCGGTATAATGGCGGTATATTCCATCAGGTTTTCCGCCATTTCCTTTGTTGCCTGATTATACTGTGCGAGCAGGCCGCTCCAAAGTGCGAACAGCAACGCCAGCAGCCCCAGCGCCACGGCAACAGGCGCGAGTAGGCAGAACGCTAAGCGCCAATCAACTATGAACATCATAACTGAAATAAGCGCGGCAATAAGCGTTGTGGCGATGATTTCCGGCTGCGCGTGAGCGAGGTAAAGCTCAATTTGCTCCACGTCATGGCCGACAATATTGGTCAGATCCCCCGTCATGCGTTTTTGAAAAAATCTGAGGGGCAGCTTTTTCAAATGGCCGATAATGTCAAGCCGTAGGTCCGCAAGGGACTTGTATGCTGCGCGGTGCGCCTGCCAGAGACCCGTGGCATTGAAGACCGCTTTTGCGCCTTGCAGGATGATTATTCCCGCGCCAATCCGCCATATTCCCTCCCGCGTAAGCTCTCCCGAAAAAAGCAGATGAACCAGCAGGACGGTCAACAGCGTAGTCCCAATGCCGGATAGTACGCTTACAAATACATACATATTCGAGACACGGTTTTTAGCCTTGATCTGTTTGATTAGTGTTTTCGTTTCCACTGCATTCTCCTTTCCTGTTTATTCCCAAGTGGCGCTCCGTCATGTTTTTTCATTTGATAAGCCCCGCCTTTCTGAAATGCTTGTTCAATATTTTGATACCAATCACCGCGCCAATAAGCGCCGTAACAATACTGACTACGACTGTTATGCCGAAAGTGCGCCAATTCAAATATTTTACGTAAGTGTCTATTATTTCCTGGCTTAAATTCCAGCGAACCATCACCGTTGCTATATAGTCCTGTGTTGCACCATACATGGGCAGCATATAGCTTACAAATGAAATTACATTTGTGGCAACAAATGCGAGTACGAGATCGGAAATATTACCATAATGATTTCTGTTAGCAATACATTCTGAAACAATCGCCGCAATGACCGCCCCAACAATACCGAAAATATTGCCGCTTGAAAGCGTCAAAAGTGCTGTAGCCATTCCCGCGATAAAAAACACACCGCGTTTTCTTACTTTGACCGCCATCAGCATATAGATGGTTCCGGTAAACAGTGAAGCAATTGAGGTGCATACAAGTACCCCGATTGCGGTCAATCCCACGATAATGGATACAATGGCATAAGTTACAAGATAGATTGAAACAAAAATGCCAATGTTAATCAGGTCTTTCGCGGTAAGTCTGTGTTCTTTTCCTGTATTGCTGTTCATTGTAACATCTCCTTTAAATTATTTCATACTGATAATATAACAGGCCGCAAATAACGGCAAACAGAACAACAGCTATTATAAAATCCTGTATGCCGAATTTAAGAGGGTAAAGTATTGTTTTCGGCTTTCCGCTGTCAATCCCGCGTATCATGGCCGAAGCCGCGAGTTCATCGGAAATTTTATAACTGCGTATCAAAATAGGCACAAGCATATACTCAATAGTTTGTATGGGACGGCACAAAAAACTCCATGCGGATACTGAAACATTGCGTACCCGGAGGCTGTCTTTCAGGCATCTAAAGTCTTCCCGAATCGAGGGCATAAACCTTATGGCGACAGCGAA
>JAIRTG010000236.1 GCA_031255055.1 Prevotellaceae bacterium | reverse complement strand
GCCAAAACAAGTAAAAAGACACCTGCCAGAATCAACGCATACGTTTCCCAGTTGTTTTCGGAATAATCGGCGTGAATCAAACGCACGATATCGTTTTCATAAAACGTATATTTGTCGGTCAGAGGGAAATAGTCCATGTAAAAGGAGGCCAAATATATCTGGTCTATTATTTTGGATACTAACCAATATTTGTCGGCGTCGCTGCGCGTGATGACCTCGGCGGTAGAAAACAGCGGGTCGTCTTGACTGTTGAATACAAAAATGCTGTCGGTCATATCGGCAATGCAGGAAAGGTATTCTTCGTTGCCGCTTGCCGTTCTGCGGTCGAAAGAAAAGTACACTTTCAGCGAACGGATGGTATTTAACCGGCAACCGTCTGTAACCAAACTGATCGACTTGGCAAACTGCGCCATCGCTCGTCTCTTTTTGAACGAGAAGTCCGGGAAATAGAAGTTTATGCCGCGAATTTTTCCCTCTTCACGGGAATTGACTTCGTGTATATACTTGAAAAACTGCGCCAGGTAGGTATCCATCAGTTGCGGAGATTGCAGGAAATAATCGGTGTTTTTGTCGCCGCGACATTCAAAGATAATATCCACCGGACGACTTTTCTTCTGAAAATCATTGGGCAATGGGAGAGGATGGTGTTTCATAAACGAAGTGTCGGGCGAAGCATAAAGCGAAAAAATGCCTTCCGCCCACTTATGGCCGGGTGAGCCGGGTTTTTCTTCCAGCAGCGGCAGAAAATAATTCAGGTAGATTTCCTGTGGCGAGAAAATGCGTCCGCTATCTCTTTTGGCAACGAAATATAGAAACCACCTGACATACGAATCGTAGGATATTCCCAGTTTTGTAGTGACGTCGTTCAGCGTGGAAATGCAAATATATGTAGTATCGTGAACCGGCACATACACCGTATCCGGCATCCACTCCGTATAATCGTCATCAGAATAAGTGTCATTCTGCGAGTGGATACAATGAGGGAAACAGATGAAAAAATAAGCCGCGATAACCATTATCACACACTTGTTGTTCAATAATGTCTTTTTCATATCTCTTTCTTTTTTAGTCCTTAATTGATTATTTTTCCGTCTTTTGCCTGCTCCCGCACAATGGCTTGTTTCAATTGTTCCGGCGAAAGTTTCGGCGATTCTTTGTCAAACAGCCCGATGGCACAATGCTGAATCACGTTGACCATGCTGCCGCCCGAAAGTTTGTGTTTCGCCGCCTGTTGCAGGAACTCGTCGGCGTCGGCGGGAAGCCATTCACCGGGCAGCATCTTTTGCCACAGTTGATAACGCAGCCGCTCGTCGGGCATGGGGAAATAGAGCGCCGACTGAAAACGGCGGAAAAAGGCCTCGTCGATATTCTCCTTCAGGTTACTGGCCAGAATCACCGTTCCGGGAAAATCCTCGATGCGTTGCAGGAGATACGCTACTTCCTGATTGGCGTGGCGGTCGTTGGACGATTGCGTTTCCGTCCGCTGTCCGAAAAGTGCGTCTGCCTCATCGAAGAAGAGTATCCAATACTGATGTTCCGCTTTGTCAAAGATCTTCGCCAGATTTTTTTCCGTATCGCCGATATATTTGGATACGATCATCGACAAGTCTACGCGATAGACATCCATGTTGTTTTGTTTGCCGAGCAGGGTAGCCGTGAGCGTTTTGCCCGTTCCCGGCGGACCGTAAAACAGACAGCGATAACCCTGTTTAATGATTTTATTCAATGCCCATTGCTCGCGTATCACATGCTGGTTTTTTATCCAGCAGATAATGTCGTCCAGCTCTTCCCGAAGATTATACGGCAACACCAAATCGTTCCATTCCAGCAGCGTAGTGATTTTCTTTGCAGGAAACGTGGCATTGTATTCGGGTTCATACTCTTGTCCGTACACTTTTGCCAACACTTCGTCCGAAATAACTAATCGCCCGCTCAAAAACGGTTCTCCCTCTCCCTGACTTTCCAAACGCAAGATATTGTTTCGGTAAAACCAATGGTCTTTACCGAACAGGTGCATAACCTTTTCCCTGTCCCCAAGCTGGGTTGCGGAGAGGAGAAAGGCGGCAGTCTCGCCTGTAGGCAGAAACCCGCCATGCGAAACGCCTTTCCACCCGCCAAACTCAGTATAAGGACGGTCGAGGGCTTTGTTTTGAAGAAAGAAGAGGTCGAGGGTCTGCGGGGAGAGGTGAGGTATGAGGGCTAATAATAATACTGTTTGTTCTTCTTTTGTTGGGTCGGTGTTTTCAGGGAGAAGGGTCTTTAACCATTGGCTTTCCGGTAAAAACAGACCTGTTTTCTCTTCCTTTTCTGGAGAGAAATAGGAGGAGAAAACGGCGTGGAGAAGCCCTGAAAAATATGCGATTGTGTTGGTCATATTGAGTTTGTGAATTTATTAAACCGGTTGTTTCGCCACCTGACAGGATTATTGATAATATATTCAGCAATGTTTTGATACGATTTTTCATTTCGGATGATGTGTTCATAATAATTGCGTTGCCACAATTTCCCGTTAAACGGCAGCCAATCCGATAACCGCACACCACGGATATATTCGACCGTTGTAATGGATTTGAATGCGTCCATCATTTTTCCGACGGTCGGGGCGCCCCTTGTGGTCGCCCTTGTGATCATCGATGTGGTCGCGGCGTCCATGTCGTGGTGGCGGGCACCCACAAGGGGCGCCCCGACAATGGTTGCCCCGACAGTGGTTGCCCCGACAACGGGCGTATCGACAACGGGCGTATCGACAATTTCCAATATCCCATGAAAATGATTCGGCATTACCACAAATTCATGCAATTCAATATTCGGAAACCGTTCCGGCAATTTTTCCCATTCGTCAGCCACCATCTGTCCCGCTGCGTTCAATGACATCTGTTCATCCGTAATTTCACCGAACAGATATTGATTATGCTGTACATTCATCGTTATAAAATACAATCCGGCCTGCGAATAATCGTATCCTTTCAGGCGGATGCTGCGGCGACGGTGATTGGGATTATATGTCATGATTCGTTTCTGTTCTTTTAATCATTAAATGCTTGCTATATTTTATTCCCGGTTTTTATCGCACACGGTGCACAAGGGGGGAGATAAGTCTCTGACTTGACATAGCCGGCAGGGTGCGTTTGATGCCCTTCATCCCATACAAACTGTATTATCGCACCCGATTTTTCAGTTTTTCGTTGTATAGTTTGCTTGTTGCAAAAAGGGCAACTATGTTCATTCGTATTACTTTTCATCTGAACAGCCTTTCCCCCATCACATCCGCCTCTTTTTCCAGACCCCCATTATCATTGATATTCACACCTTGCAGCTGCATGGTAGGTTGTACTCGTCCCTGTTTTTGTTGGACTACGTGCCATGCTTCGTGAGGCA
>JAIRTG010000232.1 GCA_031255055.1 Prevotellaceae bacterium | reverse complement strand
AAACACTAATCACTAAACACTAATCACTATCTTCGGGGCGTTGCGGGGCAGCGCCCCGCAGAGGGGGTAGCGGAAGACCGCCGAAGGCGGGCTGAAGCGAGGGGGAGACTTCCCCCCCCTCATTCTCTTTCTCTTTGAAATATCCGACTTTGGGTCGGAGAGGGATGGCCGATTGTTTTTCGCCGAGCAAATTGTAGCTTAACCTGTGATAGGGTGTTATGCCGTATTTACGGATGGATTCCCGATGCTTTTTTGTCGGATAGGCTTTGTTTTTGTGCCAGTCGTATTGCGGAAACTGGTTGTGAAGTTTTAGCATGTATTCGTCGCGGTGCGTCTTGGCCAGAACGGAGGCCGCCGCAATGGACAGGTATTTGCTGTCGCCTTTTACGATGGTTTGATGCGGTATGTCGCTGAATTTTTTGAACCGGTTGCCGTCGATAATGATGAAGTCGGGAAGAATGGTTAACCGCTCCAAAGCTTTGTGCATGGCAAGAATGGAGGCATTCAGAATGTTGATTTCGTCAATGAGTTGTTCGTCGACAAAAGCAACGCCCCATGTAAGCGCCTCGCGCTCTATGACCGGACGAAGCGTGTCGCGCTGGTGCTCCGACAGCTGTTTTGAGTCGTTCAGCAAAGGGTGATGAAAATCGTCGGGCAATATCACGGCTGCCGCTGTAACAGGTCCGGCAAGACATCCACGACCTGCTTCGTCGCATCCACATTCGTGTTTCGCGTCGGAATATTTAATCTGAAGGATGGTCTCTGTCGGCATCTTTTCCTGGATTGTTGTTGTCGAAAATCTCGAACTGTTGTATTTCATACCATATCACAGGCCCCAAAGCCAGCATGGAGCCGTAGATATAGGATGTTTCTTTTGTTTCCCGCTCGATGATGTGAAACTGACTGTCAACAATGTCGATTATGTTGATGAGAAAACTTATCAGCAGTGCGTATTTCAGTCCGCCGAAAAGGCCGCCCAGCATCCTGTTCAATCCGCCCAGAGCGATGGCGGAAATGATCCTGTCGAACACGTGCGCCAGTAGCATCAGTGTTCCTATAATCAGTAGAAAAATGATCAGATGCGAAAGCGGCACGATAATGGTGTAGTGACTGTTGAAAAGTTTAATTAAAACGGATGAAAGGGTTGGTGCTAAGAATTTTGCCCCGTAGATGCCAATGAGGATGGCGGCCAGTGATATGAATTCTTTTATCAGACCTTTGAATAGCCCGAATAGAATACCTAATCCGATGGGAATTGAAATAATAATGTCAATGATATTCATGTGTAACGGCAACTTTTAATAAATTCTGGGTAAAGATAAAAAAGAAAATGCGTTTTTCTTATGGCTTTTCTTCTCTGTTTTGTTGCCGTGTCCTGTCGAAAAAGGGATTTTTTGACGAGCAACTTATCGGAATGGCGTAAACCGAATTACATCCGGGCAGATAATTCAGTCTTTGCGCCACATGTCCCGCCGAAAACATTACCCGCGTATCTACTCGGTGGTCGGCGGCTACCGAACAGGCTGAGCCAATCGCGATGCCGACGTCTGCGGTGTTTATCGCGCATGGAATGTTCGGATGTTCGTTTTTCAGTTCGCAGGTGTCGAATCCGCAGTATCCGCAGTTAAGCCCATGCGTTTTTTGTTTTGTGCCGATGATAAGAATCGCCGATGATTTCTGTATGTTTTCGGCGTCTCTCAAAATGAATTTCATGCCTGTTTTTTCGTAATATGCAAGCATCGCTTCCGACAGTGTTCGGATGTTTTCTCCGGTGACGAGCGCTATTTCGATGATGTCGAAACCTTTTCCTTTCGGGGCGGTTCGCGCGGCGGTCATCATTTCGTGCGCTACTTGAAGCAGACGTTCTTCGCGGTTGTCTCTTTCGTTGATTAACATGGTGTTCTTATTTTATATATCGGGCTTTTATCATCTTTTCAACGATTTCTCTGCAAACTTCTTTCCCTACATTCGGTAATTCTTCTATAGATACTCCGATGCCTGTGTTGTACAACTCGTCGCTCGATTTGTCGGCGTTACGGTAACTCAGCACAAAGTCGAACATGACACTCGCTTTCGGCGGACGGAGCATTTTAAATTGGATGTAAACAGGTCTGTTGGGGGATAAGGTGATGGTCGCGCTGGGATTGTGCGCTTCGATAATATTAATCACATCTGCTACTACAGTCGGCGTATTGCGTTTCGCTACGTAACAATCGATATTGTGTTTTTTTAATTCTGATTTCAGATTGTCGGCAAAGCTGTCGCTGAAACGATTGATGCGCCGGTCTTCGATGGAATCTGTGACCAACAAAACGGAATGAATCGGAAAATCGCCTTTCAGATGGTTCGATTTCCTGATGTAATATCCCTGTGCGCCGATTTGTACAAAAGCGCCGAACAAAAATAATACGATATAGCTACTTCTTTTCATGTTGCTTCGGGTTTATTTCTCCGTCGTGATGAAATGAAAGTCGTCTAACCGGTTTTACGCGGATTCCCTGCCGGAATTTTACGCTCCTTTCAACACGCTGATAGTTTCTTTCAGCGAAGCGATTTTGCTTTCGGCGTCGGCTTTTTTCTTGCGTTCGGCCGCTACGATTTCAGGTTTGGCATTGGTCACAAAACGTTCGTTGCCCAGCTTTTTCATCACCGAAATAAGAAACCCTTCGTAATAGGCAATTTCCGCTTCTATTTTCTTCATTTCCTCTTCCACATTGATCATGTTACCCAGCGGAACGGCGTATTCGGTCGTCCCGACAAGGAACGAGACGGCTCCCGGCGATTTCTCGGCAACGGTCTTTATGCTGTCCAGATTGGAGATGCCGGCAATAACGGCGTCGTACTTCGCGTTGTATTCGCCCGCAATCTCCAGTTGCAGACTTTCTTTGTTCGGGATGTTCTTTTGCAACCGCACGGTACGGATGTTTGAAACAATTTCCTTTACTGCTTCCATTTCCGTCAGTATTTCGTTGCACACCGCTTCGGTTTTTTTCGGTGTCGGCGCAACCATGATGCTATCTCCGGCCTTTCTCGTATCGAGCGCCTGCCACAATTCTTCCGTAATAAACGGCATGAACGGATGAAGCAATTTCAACAAAGTATCGAAAAATACGACAGTCGATTCGTAGGTTTTTTTGTCGATTGGTTGTTGATAGGCTGGTTTTATCATTTCCAGGTACCATGATGAAAATTCGTCCCAGAAAAGTTTGTAAATATCCATCAGCGCTTCGGATAAACGGTATTTTCCGAACAGGTCGTCGACATTTTCTACCACGTTGAACAGTTTGGAACGGAACCACTCAACCGCTATTCGCGACGATTCGGGTTGCGGAATATCCCCCGTTTCCCATCCTTTTACCAGGCGGAAAGCGTTCCAGATTTTATTGTTGAAGTTTCGTCCCTGTTCGCACAGGCTTTCGTCGAACGGAAGGTCGTTTCCTGCAGGCGAAGTCAGCAACATCCCCATACGAACGCCGTCGGCGCCGTATTTTTCCATTAGTTCGATCGGGTCGGGCGAGTTGCCGAGCGATTTCGACATTTTCCGTCCCTGCTTATCGCGGACGATGCCTGTGAAATAAACGCTTTTAAAACACTCTTTGCCGCGATACTCGTATCCCGACATAATCAT
>JAIRTG010000211.1 GCA_031255055.1 Prevotellaceae bacterium | reverse complement strand
GGCTATTCGGCCTCTTTTCTACATGGCGGCGATTTGAATTTTGCGAATATTCGTTCGTTTATTGTGTCGCAGGGCATCACAGACATCACAATGGACAAGGATTTTCCTGTGAAAGAACTATTGACAAAATGGGGAGCGCGTGATGAGGTCGTTTTCCGAGGGCTGTTGGAACAAATCGAATCGGAGACAAAAGAACCTTATTTTAAAGCTTTCCTGACCTTGAGCAGCCACGAGCCTTTTGATGTGCCGACAGTTCGTTTCGACGACCCTTACCTGAATTCCGTATTCTATACCGACAGTTGTTTGGGAGCATTTGTAGACGAAATGAAAAAACGGCCCGATTGGGAGAATACGCTCATTGTCATGGTTCCCGACCATAACATGCGCTATCCTTACACAATTGAATATTTTTCTCCCGAACGCCATCATATTTTCATGCTTTGTATCGGCGGTACCGTAAAAAATCCGATGATTGTGGACAAAATCTGTTCACAAACCGATATTGCGTCCATTTTGTTAAGCCGGTTGAGTATTCCCGACGATGAATTTATTTTCAGCCGGAATGTTTTCAGCCCTGATTATAACGAATTTGCTTTCTATGATTTTCCGAACGGATTTGGCGTCGTGACACCCGAAGGAAACGTTGCTTTCGACTGTAATGCGGGTGAAAAATTATTAAAATGGGGGGAGGTAAAAATGGAAACTGATTTTAATTTTCACACAATTTCAAGGGTAGGAGAGGAGCCCGATTCACTTTTTGTGAAAGGAAAAGCCTATTTGCAATATTTGTACAAGGTGATAGATGGTTTATAGCGTGGAACAGTTTTTGCGTTTTGGGCGAGGTTTTTTATAATGACAAATTCAACGATTATGAGTAAATGCAGGTTTATAACTTCCGTGATTGCCTTGTCAAGCGCATTTCAAGTAGTTGCGCAGGAGCGCCCGCAGCCGGTATTCAAACACGGTGAAACACTTCATTTCAATATCAAATACCTTGGATTGACAGGGGGAAAGATGGCTTTTACTACGAATGAAGAGCGTTTGAATGGAAAAGACGTTTTTCACGTAAAAATTGCCGCACGCACAACAGGGCTGGTCGATAATTTGTATGGCGTCCATGACATTCTTGAAAGCTATTTCGACAAAAGTACCGGATTACCCGAAAAATCAATTCGGAATATCAGTGAAGGCAGACATAGAGCATACGACGAAATAGACTTTTTCCATAACGAGCATTACATTGTAAGCCAAAAAAACGGACGGATTGATGTGCCGGAAGACATTCATGATTTTATATCGGCCATTTACTATCTGAGGCGGATGGATTTTAACACGATGGAAGCAGGAAATGTGGTTACGTTTCAGGTCTACTTTGAAAATGAACAGTTTCCGATGCCGATGATCTATAAGGGAAAAGAAAGGCTGAAAGTGAGGTCGAAAGTTTATATGACGCATAAATTTGTACCGATATTGAAGCCGGGCAAACTGTTCAGCAACAAAGAAGCAATGGTGATCTCATTCAGCGATGACCGGAATAAAATACCGATAAATGTATGTATCAACTTCAAAGTCGGAGCGTTCAAATTTGAATTGAAAGACTGTCAAAACTTATTGCATCCGTTTGATGCACTTGTTGAGCAATAACTTGTTGACGAAGAATCGGCCGATTTTATATTTTACATAATATAAATTATATTATAAACGTGACCGAATAATATTACGTATAAATAGTCGCTTAAAAAATATGACCAAATAATATTACGTATAAATAGTCGCTTAAATTTTGTTGCACAAAGTCAACGCACAGCCTCTGCAAAAATTTATTTCTTTTTCCCACCGCACATTTTTTGATTCAAATTTTACCCACACACTTGCAGCACATTTGCAAGCCGCACAAAACCCACGTACAATTTTGGCAACGAAAGATTTTGGCAGGAAAAATATAATACCTAAATTTGACACTATTGATACAGCAATTCTAAGCAAGGTTGAACACTGAGAAAATCGCTTATGAACTCTCGGATAAAGGTATAGCCGGCCAAACGCTGAAAGTAGCAGAACAAAGAGTTAAATATTTAAAAGTACATAGACGCCAAATCAAAACAATATGACTACTACATAGCGTCATAAAAACGGAATTAGATGGAGATAAAAACAGACTTATATTTAGGCGACAGTAAAGAGCAATTGAAGATACTACCCGATAATTCGGTGGATTTAATTGTAACCTCACCGCCCTATGCCGACCAACGTAAAAGCACTTACGGCGGCATTCACCCCGACAAGTATGTTGAGTGGTTTTTACCTATTTCAGAACAACTTTTACGTGTATTAAAAACAACAGGCACTTTTGTGTTAAACATAAAAGAAAAAGTAGCTGAAGGAGAACGCAGCACCTACGTGATGGAACTCATTCTGGAAATGAGAAAACAAGGTTGGCTTTGGACGGAAGAATTTATTTGGCACAAAAAAAACTGTTATCCGGGAAAGTGGCCAAATCGTTTTCGTGATGCTTGGGAGCGGCTTCTCCAATTCAATAAAGACCGTAAATTCAATATGTATCAGGAAGAAGTTATGGTTCCTATGGGCGATTGGGCAAAATCAAGACTTAAAAAACTATCTGATACAGACAAAATCCGCGACAATTCAAAAGTTGGAAGTGGTTTCGGCAAAAACATTTCAAATTGGTTAGACAGGGATAAAGCCTATCCGACCAACGTTCTGCACTTGGCGACGGAATGTAACAACAAAAATCACAGTGCCGCATTTCCTGAAGAACTTCCCGAATGGTTTATCAAATTATTCACAAAAGAAAAAGACACTGTACTTGACCCATTTATGGGTTCGGGAACAACATTGATAGTAGCAAACAGAATGAGAAGAAATTCAATAGGTATTGACATTGTTCCCGAATACTACAAAATGGTACGGCAACAATTGAAGCCTGTTGAGCTATATTTATTAGAAGCAAAGTAAAGTATGAAAAAGTTAAATCTAACGGACGTATCGCGGTACGTTGAACAAAATATAGGCGCCTTTCATCAGAAGCGAATTCAAAGCCTTGATAGTTTGAAATTATAGAACCACTTGGACACAAGGCCAAAGAAAAAGCGGAGAAATAGATTGGGAAAAGTTAGTGCAATTTAATTCCGGAATAACCAATTAAAAATGAAACATACCATAACACATCTACTTTTCGTTTGCACGGCATTGAACGCTTGCGGACAGTCCGTCGACAGGCAGACCACATCGACAGCGGCGCCTGCCGTCGACAGCGGCAAAAGCATGATTGACGCAAAAGGAATGACTTTGCAGACAAGATTCAATCCGCCGGACGGATTTCAGCGTAAGCCTGTCGACGACAATTCATTTGCCGACTTTTTGCGCAACCTCCCTCTAAAGCCGGCGGGAGCGAAAGTCAAATACTATAACGGCGACACAAAATATGACGACGTCTACGACGCAGTTGTCGATATGGACATATCAAACAGAGATTTACAGCAATGTGCGGACGCGATTATGCGGTTACGGGGCGAGTATTTTTATGCGATAAAGGCCTACGACCAAATCTCGTTCACGCTGACAAACGGGTTCAAGATGGATTACACCCAATGGATGCAAGGAAACAGAGTGATCGTAAACGGCAATAAAACGGTTTGGCGCAAGACGGCGGAACCGTCAAATACCTACAAAGATTTTAGGAACTACATGGAATTTGTTTTCACATACGCCGGAACGCTTTCGCTGGCAAAATCGCTGCACCCGAAAAATAGCAGGGACATCGCCATTGGAGATATTTTCATTTTGGGCGGTTCGCCCGGACACGCCGTCATTGTGGTCGATGTGGCCGAAAACGCGACGGGAGAAAAAGTCTTTTTACTCGCGCAAAGTTACATGCCCGCGCAGGAAACACAAATTCTTAAAAACAATACCGACAAAAAATTAAGTCCATGGTACAGCGCAAACATTGCTGAGCGATTATACACACCCCAATGGACATTTGAAGTCGGACAGTTGAAGACGTGGTGACGTTGTTGAATGGAAAAAATGAAAAGTAAGCCTGTACAGCAAAGTTCCCCCCTACCCCAATATCATTCGGTTAAGGATGAAATAGTTCTGTCGGCCCTTGGCATCATCCTTCCTGAAAGAGAAAGATAAAGAGAATTAGGGGGGGGGGAAGTCTCCCCCTCGCTTCAGCCCGCTTACGCGGTCTTCCGCTACCCCCTCAGCGGGGCTCTGCCCCGCAACGCCCCGTAAGACATTTCACCGAGACGTCCCGCACCCGGTAGATGAACGATCGGAGTTTGTTCCGAAACGATGCCGGTCTCACCCCCGGCCCATCTCCGGCAGGAGAGGGTGGTGTACGTAAGGATTTATCCGGCGCCGGTGCACTCCGAAACATTGCGAGTGCACTCGGAAACATTGCGAGTGCACTCGGAAACATTGCGAGTGCACTCGGAAACATTGCGAGTGCACTCGGAAACATTGCGAGTGCGCTCGGAAA
>JAIRTG010000209.1 GCA_031255055.1 Prevotellaceae bacterium | reverse complement strand
AAACATTGCGAGTGTACTCGGAAATTTTTCCGGTGCACTCGGGAACATTGATAGTGCACTCCGAAATGGTGGGAGTTTATTCGGAAACATTACGAGTGCACTCGGAAACCTTGCGAGTGTACTCGGAAATTTTTCCGGTGCACTCGGGAACATTGATAGTGCACTCCGAAATGGTGGGAGTTTATTCGGAAACATTACGAGTGCACTCGGAAACATTGCGAGTGTACTCGGAAATTTTTCCGGTGCACTCGGGAACATTGATAGTGCACTCCGAAATGGTGGGAGTTTATTCGGAAACATTCCGAGTGCACTCGGAAACCTTGCGAGTGCACTCGGAAATAGTGCGAGTGTCGCGATTAGTGTTTAGTGCAAGTTCGCTATGTTTAATCACGAATCACGAATCACTGTCTTACGGGGCGTTGCGGGGCAGAGCCCCGCAGAGGGGGTAGCGGAAGACCGCGCAGCGGGCTGAAGCGAGGGGGAGACTTCCCCCTCCTAAATATTTCTTCTTCTCTCGGTGACGCTCTTTGTGGAGATAATTCGTCCTGGATGAAGGCGGTGAGTCGGATTGTTATAAAATGGACGGATGAAGTTTTAATCTGAATTTATACACTCGAAAAAATACCTGTATTATAATTTTTTCGGTGAGGGGTTGACCTTTCGTGGAAAATATTAGGGCTGTTTCTGTTTTTCACGATTATATTTGCTCGATTTTTTAATATACGTTACACTAATGTTTTTTTATTATGAAAAAAGTATTACTCGTCTTTGTGACATCGCTTCTTCTGATTGGTGTTACTGGACAAAACAAAAATGAATACGGTCGCGATGACCGTTCCGAAACTTCCGGTAAAACAGCGGTTTGGGCTAATGTGAATGGTAATTTTGTGGCACAGGACATCAAGGGAAATAAACATGATTTGCAGGCTTATTTGTCTGCCGGAAAAACGGTCATTATCGACTATTCCGCCGTTTGGTGCCGTCCCTGTTGGGATCTCCACCAAAGTGGCGTCTTCGAGCAATTGTATCTGAATTACGGGCCAAACGGTACGAACGAAATGGTTGTCTTGTGGATAGAAATTGACGGTAGAACTACCCTCGGCAATATCCAGGGCGATGGCGGCAATAGATCGCAAGGCGATTGGACGAATGGCGGTACCTGCCCTTTCCCTATCATCAACGATGCGAAGGATGTACCCTGTCTGACGCCTTTGGCCGAATTGTATAAGGGGTATTATCCGGCTATTTTTATGGTGTGCCCAAACGGCGCATATCGGGAAATAAGCGCTGAAATCCAGGGCGCTAACGGTGCGGATGTGGTCTATTCGCTGCTCGGAAGCTGTCCCGATGAAACCGATTTGCCTGTGGTCTACTCGCTGAGCGGAACTACACAAAATCGGGTCAGGGAAAAAAATGAATTTAAGGTGTCTTATTTTAGCGTGGGTAGCACGACGGCACGATGGACATTCCAGGGGGGTGAGCCGGCTACTGCGTCGGGAAAGGCTGTTTCAGCGGTGTGGAACCGGGTGGGAACGTTTGAGGTGAAACTCGAAATAACCAATCCAGCCGGAACGGTGGAAAGAACGCAAACGATTGATATAGTTGATGCTCAGGCGAATGTGGATGATAAAGTGGTCGATTTTGAATCGATACTGATTGATGGCGCTTTTGCTACCGATTTCTTCCCTTATAACTGGATTTGTGTGGATGTGGATAAGGGAGGTGTGCATCACGATTTTGCTCATTATGGCGTTGTGAATCAGTCGTCGTTCGTGGTTGTCGATAAACGAATTGTTGACGATGAGGCGCTGGTTGCGATGATTGAACCGTATGAGGGAAATAAGTGTGCTATGTCGATGAGTAACCATACGGTGCATAATAATGACTGGTTCATTTCGCCCAAAATAGAACTGGGGGATGAGTCGAGCTTGAGCCTGTATGTGAAAAGTGGCGGCGGAAGTAGTGGCGGTGCAGAGGAATACCAAATCGCCGTATCGACAACTAATCAAGACCCGACTACATTTGTCGTTGTCGGCGGAAAAAGATCCGCTCCTTTTGAGTGGACAAAAGTTGAGGTCGATTTGTCTGCATATAATAATCGGGATGTGTATGTTGCTGTCAATAATGTCGGATTGAATCATGCTACCTTTTTGGTTGATAATATCGAGGTGAAAACAAAAACGGCTGCTTCGGGTACCGCTGTCGGAAAGCTCGCAAGCGACCGGTTGAGTGTGTATCCTAATCCGGCAAAAAATACGGTTCATGTGTACTGTCCCGATCTATCCAAAATTCAGCTTTTTGATATATTGGGAAAAGAAGTTTTGAACGTGGCTGCCAATTCGGAAAATGAAACGGTCTGTGTTTCGGACTTGTCTGAAGGCTATTATTTGATGATGGTTACAACCAAAGAAAATCAATTCGGTACGCGGAAAATTTCAGTTGTTAAATAAAGCGTCTTTCTCCGAAAGGATGTGTCAAAAGTCTTGAAATGCGTCATTTATCCCTCTCGCGACTGTTCGGGAAAAGGGTGAATGTGATGAAATCCTGACTTTTGATGCGTCCTTTTCCGATTCTTATTCGCTGACTCCTAATTTTAAAAGTGGTATGATTTCTTTTCTGATTTTTTTGAAATATCCGATTATGGCCAGTGTCAGGATCAAAATCAGAACGGAAATCAAGAGTTTTACAATCAGATGTCCCACATTTCCGTATATCAGTGAATAAATCGACAGCAAATCGAACGTAATCAGTATAAATGGAAGGAAGTATTTCACCCCGCCGAGCAGAACCGTTTCTCTGTATTTGTGCATGTCTTTACCCAGACTGTACATCAATATGCCGGCAAAAGCGGTTCCTAAAGCAATCATTAGGCAGAGTAGCCCGATGATTGAAATGAATGTTTTTGCGTTGACGGTGGTTAGCTTATTGAGCTTTTTATTGTAATAGACCGTTCTCGTTTCGCCGATGCGCCGTTTGTGGTACAAATCTTCTTCGTCGGACTGCAAAGTGATAACTTCGCCCTCGCTGCCGACAAATTCGTAGACCGGATAGTAACTTGCCGTTTTCTCTCCGTGACGTCCGGTGTCATAAATATTTTCAAAGTCGACGATTTCTGCTCGGTATATTTTGGAGTTAAATATTAAACCCGCTTTTCCGAATACGTGTTTTGATGAGCCGATAAACAGGCCGATTATCAGTATATTGAGCGGAAGTAGGACTAAAAAAATATATCCTTTTGGTAAAATACTCAGTCTTGTTTTTTGTTTTTCGGCTATTTCGACGGTACAATAAAGATTGAAAACAAGAATTGCCGAAAATAGAAGTATTGCGGAAATGGACATGAAATGTGTGTTTTTACTGAAAATGGTTGGTATTTATGATGATACTGCTGTCGGAACCTGTCCGGAGCGCTGCTTGTTTGTCTATAATAGCTTGATTACCTGTATACCGACAAAAACAGCAGTTAAGCCGGTTAAAATGCTTGCCGAGATATATAGAACCGACATCAAATAATTTCCCGATTGCATCAATAATACATTCTCGGACGCAAAAGTTGAAAAGGTTGTGAATCCTCCGCAAAATCCGGCTATCAGCAGATGTCTGCAATCGGCGTTCAACGTCAATTGCTTCTCAAAGACGCCGATCAATATGCCGATCAACAGACATCCGAACAGGTTGACCAAAAAAGTACCGAACGGAAAAGATGAGTGAATGTATTTATTTGTAAAAAATGTTATTAAATACCTCAGCATACTCCCAATTCCGCCTCCAATGCCGACTAAGATGATTGAACGTAACATATTTTATGCGTCTAAAGCTCCGATTATATCTGTTATTGAATCGAATTTATGACGTTTAAGATATTCTTCTACGCCGTCGATGATTTTACCAGTAACAGTGGGGTCGATAAAGTTCGCCGTCCCAACTTGAATTGCACATGCCCCCGCCAAAAAGAATTCGATTGCATCTTTGGCGTTCATAATACCACCCAAGCCTATAATGGGTATTTTCACGGCCTTTGCCGTTTGCCAGACCATGCGCAAGGCCACAGGCTTTACAGCAGGTCCGGAAAGTCCGCCTGTAATCGTTGACAAAACAGGTTTTCGTTTTTCGGCGTCGATTGCCATTCCGAGCAATGTATTTATGAGGGAGATGCTGTCTGCTCCTTCTGCTTCTACCGTGCGGGCGATTTCGGTCACATCCGTCACATTCGGCGAAAGCTTC
The DNA here is from genome assembly GCA_031255055.1 of Prevotellaceae bacterium. Lineage (GTDB taxonomy): Bacteria > Bacteroidota > Bacteroidia > Bacteroidales > Paludibacteraceae > JAIRTG01. The sequence continues at coordinate 1,975 of JAIRTG010000209.1, read as the reverse complement.
ACGATTAAATCTTTTTTGTAAACTTTTCGGACAGCTTTTGTTACTTCCGACGCACCACGATAACTTGTGCCGAAAGCCATTCCTCCTTCTTTTACATTCGGACAGGAAATATTCAGTTCAATCGCGGGAATTTTCTCCAATTCGTTCAGTTTTTCGGCTGTTTTAACATAGTCATCGACTGCAGAACCCGATACATTTACAATTATATTTGTATCAATGTTTTTTACATTCGGATAAATGTGATTTATAAAGTAGTCAACTCCCTTATTTTGCAGCCCTACCGCATTTAACATGCCCATTGGTGTCTCCGCCAAGCGGGGATAAGGGTTCCCTTCTCTCTCTCGAAGCGTTGTTCCTTTTACGATTATAGCGCCAATTCGTGATATGTCGATGAAGTCGGAATACTCTGTGCCATAACCGAATGTACCCGATGCCGTCATGACCGGATTTTTCAATTGTAATTGACCGATTTTTACCTTTAAATTTACCATTTCAATTTTGTGGAATTAAATACAGGGCCTTCCGTGCATACGCATAAATTTCCTTCTGTTGTGCCGGTCACACAGCACAGACAGGCTCCAATGCCGCAAGCCATCGTATTTTCGAGCGAAAGTTCGCAGTAGATGCTTTTTCCTTCCGCATATTCGGCAACAGCTTTCATCATCGGCGTAGGGCCACAAGTGTATATTTTATCGAAATTTTCGTTTTGCAATATGGAATGATGAGTGACAAAACCTTTTTCGCCGTCGGAACCGTCTTCGGTAGTGGTAAATACCGTTCCGTATTTTTGAAATTCGTTTATCTGCAATAAATCATTTTTGGAGCGTGCCCCAAGCAGAAAATCGCATTTATAACCCTTTTCAAATAAGTGCGAACCTAAAAACAGTAAAGGCGCAATGCCCACTCCTCCGCCTGCCAGCAGCAATTTCTCGTGCCGATTTTCAGGAATGGTAAATGTGTTTCCCAAAGGAAGAATCAGGTTCAATATATCGCCTTGCTTGTATGTTGAAAGCTGCTTCGTGCCCTTGCCGACAATCTGCACCAGCAGCCAAAGCTCATTTTTGGGATAATCAACAAAATGAATCGAAATCGGGCGGCGTAAAAATGTATCTTTCGAGCCGTCAATTCGCACTTCGGCAAATTGTCCCGGCAACATTTTGGGAAGTTTGGAACCGGAACCCAAAATCAGTAAAAAATATTGATGATTTATTTGTGTGTTTATCTTCACTTTTAAATCAAGAATATATTTTTTCATGCGGATGTTTGTATGTATCGTTCGTTATAAAAAATTAATTACTTTAATAAGCCATTTGGCCGCGTCGAACCCAAAGTCTCGCTTTTTGAATACGAAATATTTTTAGTGCGCACAAAAGTAGAAAATATATTCTATTGCCGAGCAGTAAACAGAGAAGATGCCGATTAAATTTTACTTGGATGGTAAATTTAAACGAGCTTGAAAAACGAATGATACTGCTCGCTTGTCAGTTTCCAAATTCTTTAAAAGTGTTGTCGTCAAAATAAACAATGATTTTGGTTATTTCACGCGGAGGGGTTTGAAGTTTACTGTGTATCTCATTTATCAATTTCAAGTCTTTTTCCAAATCGTTGTTGTGAGAAGTGGATTTTTCTTGAATTGGCGAAAATTGCCGCGTATTTTTCGGTCGTTCTTCTTTACGTGATACATCTGGTTTTGAAGATTTTATTTCCGGAGTATCAAACAAAGTTGGTTCCTGAAAATTTGATTCTTTCCGAAACATCGACCCGTTTCCCAAAATAAGCCAGTCAAAACTAATATTGGGAAAGCGTTTTACTATTTTGCGTGCAACTTCCAGACTTACGTTATTGCGTCCGTTCAATATATGTGTCAATGTTGATGACTTTATCCCGATTTCGTTTGCAAACTCACTCAACTTCATGTTCTGTAATTCGATGATTTTTTCAACACGTTTTATTTCGTCTATATTCATATTTTCGA